>NZ_JAUBOR010000006.1:0-4442 GCF_036700305.1 Microcoleus sp. Z1_A1 | reverse complement strand
ATTCCTCACTCCCCAGTTCCCAGTCTCCAGTTCCCCTGGGCCAATCTAAAATCTAAAATCTAAAATTTAAAATCGTTATGGCACATAGCTGGTGGGAAATTAGAATTCTTTGCGATCCGGCGCTGGAAGATATCATCTTTTGGCGTCTGGAACGGTTTAACTGTCGGGGAACTGCTACTGAGATCAAAAGCAATTCCTGCCTGATGTCGGCTTATTTGCCCGAAGAACAGGCAGGATTGCTGGATTTGGCCGCTCTGTCTCTGTGGCTGCGCCAAGATGCTCTGTGTGCAGGTTTGCCCCTACCTGCGATGCAGTGGGATTTGATTGAAGACGAAGACTGGGGCAGCACTTGGAAGGAGCACTGGCAGCCTCAAGAAGTGGGCGATCGCTTTTTAATTAATCCGGCTTGGTTGCCCTTACCGACTGATACCGATCGCGTTATTTTGCGTTTAGATCCGGGTGTGGCTTTCGGTACGGGTGCTCACGCTACTACTCAACTTTGTCTGGAGTCGCTGGAAATGCGTCTCGGTTTTGATGACAAAGAGTGCATCGTTGCTGATATCGGCTGCGGATCGGGTATTTTGTCGATCGGCGCGGTGTTGTTGGGCGCTACAAAAGTTTATGCTTTGGATACAGATCCTTTGGCAGTGCGATCGACTATTAGCAACAGGCTACTCAACCGCGTTAATTCTCAGCAGTTGGTTGCAGAGCTCGGAAGTATCGATCGCTTGAAAGAAATGGTCGATGAGCCGATCGACGGTTTGATCTGCAACATTTTAGCAGAAGTAATCATCGATTTAATCCCGCAGTTCACTGCAATTAGCAAACCGACTACTTGGGCCGTGCTCAGCGGCATTTTGCTCGAACAAGCTAAGCCAATTGCCGACACTCTCGAACAGCACGGCTGGATTGTGGCTACTCTGTGGAAGCGCCAAGATTGGTGTTGTTTTAATATTCGGCGCAGTTAGCGTTTTGAGATTTGAGAGTTGAGATTTTAGGACATTTGTATTCCTTCTGAGCCATCTGGATTACTTGGTATGCGATCGGGTTCAACCTCTCGCACAGCTTGATATATTTATTGATAAAAAGTAGAAGTAATCGCGCTACTATCAAAGTATAAACAGCTTGAACAAGAAAGCTATGGACGTTGAAGAACTATATAGGCGTTACGCTGCTGGCGAAAGAGATTTTCCGGGTGTAGATTTAAGTCATGCTAACTTAAACATTGCTAACGTAGAAGACATCGAAGAACTCGAACCAGGTCAGAATGATTTGAGGGGTATCAATCTCAGCGGTGCTAACTTGACTGTGGCTAATCTGAGTTTTGTTAATCTCAGTGGTGCTAATTTGAGCAGTGCTAACTTAGATTCTGCTAGTTTATGGGTTACTATATTGACGGGTGGTGATTTGAGGGATGCTATTCTGGATTATGCTGAACTGGCAAGCGACTTAGTGGATGTTGACTTGAGAGAAGCTAGCCTGGAGTGTACGCAGTTGATTGGCACTAATCTCACCAGAGCCAACTTGATGGGTGCATACTTTTCAGCCACCGGAGAAGGTCGTTTGATTTTCTGCAACACCATCATGCCGGATGGCACAATTAGAAGTGACAATGGCTCCTAACTTGTGTGGGGCTTTTGACGGGGTTGAGACCCCGTCATATTTTATGATTCGATTATTTCCTCAATCTCCAGAGGGAATATTTGAGAAAAAGTCAAGCTCAGTCAACTCCTCGATTTGGTTAATCGTCAGATTCCATCTCAGCATATTTATCAGTCACAACTTGTCCATCTGGCATGATAGTATTTCGCTTGTAGCTGTCGCTTAAATCGCAACCTTCAACGAGTGCTCCTCTCAAATTGGCCTCATACAGACAAGTTTCACCCATCATTGCACCTCTAAGATCTGCTCCTTCCAGATTGGCTCGATCTAAGCTAACTTCAACTAAACAAGCATTTTGCAGGTTGGCATTTCGGAGATTAGTATATTCCAAATTACTACCTGTCAAGTTGGCATTACTTAGGTTAGCTCTCTCCAATGAAGCTCTTTTTAGGTTGACTTCTAAACTAGAATTAGACAAATCTGCTTCATCCAGCATAGCATGACTTAAGTCAGCATCTTCTAAGTTAGCGGACTTAAAAATAGTACGTCTGAGATTGGCTTCTTTCAGAATGGCACCATTCAAGTTAGCTTCCGTGAAATCAGCCTCACTCAAGTTTACGCCTCTTAGTTCGGCATCTTCTAGGTTAACCCGACGAAAATCTCTTTCACCCGCTGCGTACCTTTTGAGCAGTTCTTCTGCGTTCATAACTTGCCTCTTTAATCTATTTACACTTTCACTGGTTCTACCTCTCGCACAGTTTGATACATTTATTGGTAAAAAGTAAAAGTAACAGTGCTACTATGAAATTATAAACAGCTTGAACAAGAAAGCTATGGACGTTGAAGAACTATATAGACGTTACGCTGCGGGAGAGAGAGATTTCCCTGGAGTTGATTTAAGTCATGCTAACTTAAACGTTGCTAACGTGGAAGACCTCGAAGAACTCGAACCAGGTCAAAATTACTTGAGCGGTATCAATTTCAGCGGTGCGAACTTGAGGATGGCCAATCTGAGTTATGTTAATCTCAGCGGTGCTAACTTGAGTGGCGTCCAACTATGCGATGGCGATTTGAGTGAGGCGAACTTATCTGGTACCAACTTAAGCAATGCTAACCTGTTCTATACCAGCTTGATTAAAGCAGATATGAGTGGAGCAGATTTGAGTGGAGCCAACTTGAACTGTACTCAATTAAACTGTGCTGATCTGAGTGGAGCTAACCTGAGTAAAACCAATTTAGCCGAAGCTGACCTAAGCGGAGCAGATTTAAGTCAAGCAGACCTGAGTGGAGCTAACCTGGAAGAAGCATCACTGGCGGAAGTCAACTTGACTGGGGCTTGTTTAACAGATACTTATCTAGGTGAACCCCTGCTCACAAGAGCTAATCTAACAGGAGTAAATTTAAGTGAAGCGATCGTTGATTTAGAGTTGGCTAACATTAGTGGAATTGAAGGGGCAATCTTCTGCAATACAATCATGCCCGATGGCAGCACGAGGAATGACCATTGTGAGTGAGTCTTCCACTCTAAGCTGAAGTTCCCCCAGATGAGAACTTCAACTTAAACAGCGCAAACTGAGAACTGTGAAGACTTATGTAACCACAGATGGAAAATCATTTACGTTAGTAGGTCCAGAATAAATCCGGTTTTCAATTACATTTTCGATTTCATCTGGAAGATTTGACAAAAGATCTAGACCTGTAAGTTCTTCGACCTCTCTGACCGTAGTTATTTGATCTTGCCATCGCGGTGGAATTATATCTGGCGGATTAGCAATGCCATTAGGCATAGTAACAGCAATCACAGGTGTGTTTACTGTAATATCTGCTATTCCTTGACCGGGTTCAACAAACATAATAACTTTCCAAGTGTACTCAGGGACGTTAATGTTTTCTAAGTTGAGAGGATTTTCAGGCGGAAGGGCATCATTAATCGAATCATATCCTCCTGCAATATTGTAAAGTTCCCAACCACGCCTCTGAGCAACTTGCCGACTAAAGCGTTCAAGCTGTCGCCATGCACCGGTTCTATTACTACTTCTCTCTTGTGGAAGTAAGTTTGTTGTCAAGAAGGTAGCAAACTGATCTTTCTGAGTTCTGTTACGATGTTCTCTAGCAGTCATGTGACCTCGGTCAAAACCACTACCTCTGTACTCCCATCCCTCAGTTGTCTCTAATTCACTGGGAAGTTCGCTATCCGACCTCCAAGGAAAAGGATCTAAAGGATCTAGATTGTCATCTCTCTCAGGAGGTTGTAGAGTACCTATCCAGGTTCTGTTTAGTTGCCAGCTTACCCAATTTGGACCTTTGTTGCTCTCGTTATAAGAGAGAGAATACTGTGGCTTTTCAATGAGATAGTTGTTGGCATTGTTAACAGCGTCTGGTCGAGTTTTTTGACCATCTAAAGTTGGATTACCCAACTTTAGATGAACACTTTTAAAGAAAACGTCATCCAGAAAAACCGTGCCGTTATCTACTTCAAACTTCACTGTAGCAACCCTGCCTCGTAGCGGTTCTGGTATATCTACTACATGGAAAGTTTCAAACCCGATATTTCCGTAACCAATTCTGTTTGTATCTGCGTTATTGTAGCCAGAATCGTAAGGACCACTGGCTTCTGATAAGCTAATAGTTTCCAGTGTGGTAACACCATTATCTCCTTCTAAAGAAACTATAAGGTTGCCACCACTGAGTTCAGGTACGTGAAGATTAAATCGCAGAGTTCCAGACTCAGGCACGACAAAACGGTTGTGGGTAATACTTTTACCTGAGTCTAACTTCAGAGCATAATTAGCTTGAGTTCGATCTACTCCTATCCTATCCAGTTCTGCGTGCAAAGCCGG
>NZ_JAUBOR010000062.1:0-25158 GCF_036700305.1 Microcoleus sp. Z1_A1 | reverse complement strand
TAAGTTAAGAGTTGGGATTCAATCAACTTTCAGCAAAACTTTTCATTATATCATAAAATTATTTTGCAAGAGGTCTATTATTGGTGAACCCGCCCCTACAGGAATCAGGGTAATCGACCGGACATGATATCAACCGCCGACTTTTAACTTCCTGCTATCCAAATATGCCTTAACTTCCGCGAACATTAGGCGGTTGGCATCAAAAGTAATCAACTTAACAGCTTCCTCAAAAGAAACCCAAGCAGAATTTTGGATTTCCTCCACTTGCAAAACAACCTCCCTCGAATTGACAAAGCCTAAAAAGTATGTCACCGTTTTTTCAATCAGCTCCCCATCTTTAACAAAAGAATAATGCTCTGTAAAACTCGGCTCATCCAGCATTTGAAAATCGGATATACCAGTTTCCTCCTGAAATTCCCGCCTAGCCGTTTCCGCTGGAGATTCCCCAGGATTGGCGTGACCTTTGGGAAACGCCCAATGTCCGGCTTGATGTTGAATTAACAGAAACAAAATGTCAGCTTCCGTCGAAAAAATCGGCACAATTCCAAAACATTCATCTTTCATTTTTCTGATATTCCCTATTAACTCTTACAGCATATTCCAAGTTTATAAGTACATCCCAGAAACCGGGTTTCTTTACAGTTCTCGCATCATTACTGATTCTGTTGCTCGAAACCCGGTTTCTCGCGAGCTACATCTACATGGAATATCCTGTATGTTTTTCGAGTCCGGGAACCATCCGGACTTCGTTTGTGTAGATGCGATTTCAATCGCCGAGTCTCTGAAATTCCCACCCCAAGCGAGTCTGCTGTTCATAAACCCGCTTCAAAGTATTAACATCCCTCGCTGAAATAGGCGGAGGGTTTCTCACCTGAGAAAAATAAAGCACATCAGTTTCCATTAAACTGTGGCCCCAAATTCCCAAAGCGTGACCCAACTCGTGCCGCGCCGTCGCCGGAATATACTTACCCACTTGAGTCGGATTCAAATAAACCGAAAACCGATGAGATAAGACAGTTTTATCGCCATCGCGACGGGCATACAATTCATAGGTAGCCTCTCCAGAACGCGATCGCAAAACCCCTTGACGCAAAGGCGGAGCCCGACGTAAAATCCTAATATCAGCCACCTCAGAACTATCCACCACTTCCAAAGGCAAATAAACCCCCCATTCCCGCACCACATCCAACACAGCCGCCACCCATTCTTCAGACTTATTAGCATCAACTGGACGCTCAACATAAACCTGAATCGGAAACTTAGACCACAACAAATGACCGAAATTCGGTGGCTTAACCTGGTCAAAATAATCCCCGCTATCCGTGGAATCTTGCCAATTTGCTAGCGTTGGCGGCAAAGGATGAACCTGTGGATTCGGAAAACTATTCGGGATAGAAGAAACAGTCGCCGCCGGAGTATTAACCTGAGTAAAAATTATTAGGCTAAAACAACATAAAGCCAATCCCAAGACAGCCAGCAATCGAGGTTTTACCGTAACTTTCCACAACCGCATTTTTGCAACCGCAGATAGACCAAAATAGACGAAAATAAACGCAGATGAACTTGATATTATCTGCGTCTATCTGCGTTCATCTGCGGTTAAAAATCCAAATCTTATAACTTAGGCGCCAACCAACCAGCACTCAAAATCACAGTCAAACCCATAAAAACAATAGACAGACCCCAAGTAATCCGGTTCAGACTTGTTTCTGCACTCTTGGCGCTGGTAAACAATTGAGCTTGTCCCCCAATCCCTCCAATACCATCGCCTTTAGGACTGTGCAGCAACACAAAAATCACAAGTCCTAAAGCAGACAAAGACCAGATAACTTGTAACACAGCAACAATATTCATAATCGGGGGGAATTGGTAATTAGTAATCGGTAATTTATTATGATATCAAATTTGGTCGATCGCGCACAATCTCCTCCGGGACACAGCATCGTACCCATTGTTGTCGAATTAAGCTGTTAGTCCGCCAGTCCGCCAGGGAATGAATTCCCTGCCTCAAAGCGAAAGTCCTCGCTATGAGGACTGAAAAGAAGAATTTTGGTACTGCTGAATCCAAGTATGATTTTGCCTGATGGGGTAATTCTAAGTGCTTACGCTGTCAGCAGTGGGGCAACCACGGGGGGATTGCCCCTACAAATTTCATACCCCAATTCAGAAACGCCGAATTGTTAAACTCATTAGTCCTCTTGAGAGGACTTTCGCTATTAGACAGGGAATTCATTCCCTGGCGGACTACCGGATGGGCGGGAGGGCTGGGCGGATGACAGCTTAAGTTGACACCAGTGCAAAACGCCTTTGTCCCTACTGCTGCGTCCCTCCTACAATCGGACTCGCACCGGAGTGCGATTGGCGCGAACTTCAAACTCAGCCGATCGAATCATAGAACGTCCCGTCATCTCCGGGGGCTGAGGCAACCTCAACAGCTCCAGAATCGTCGGCGCAATATCCGCCAAACAACCATCCGCCCTCAGAGGAACATCCGTTCCGTGACCCGGAATCTTCCGACCTTCGCCTTCTACCAGAATAAACGGCACCGGATTAGTAGTGTGAGCCGTCCAGGGATTCCCGTCCTCGTCAAACATCTGCTCAGCATTGCCGTGGTCAGCAATAATAATTGCCGTTCCCCCAGCTTTACTAATAGCGCTCAACAGCCGCCCCAAACATTTATCCACAGTTTCGATCGCAATTATCGTCGCATCCATCATCCCCGTATGACCAACCATATCCGGGTTAGCGTAATTAATCACCATAAACGAATAGATGCCTTTTTCCAAAGCCGTCACCACCCCATCCGTCACCAACTCCGCCGACATCTGGGGCGCCTCATCGTAAGTCCCCACCATCGGGCTCTGCACCAATTCCCGGTGTTCCCCGATAAAAGGCTCTTCCAGACCCCCATTAAAAAAATAAGTCACATGAGCGTACTTTTCAGTTTCCGCCGTCCGCAACTGCTGCAAACCGTGCTTAGAAATCACCTCGCCCAGAATATTGTTCAAATTCTGCGGTTCAAAAGCCACCATTACCGAAAGTTTCGGGTCGTACTGAGTAAAAGTCGCAAACGCCAGCGGCTCAATTAACTGCCGTTCAAACCCCTTAAAATCGGGAGATACAAAAGCCTGAGTCAATTCTCTAGCCCTGTCCGGGCGAAAATTGAAGAAAATTAGCCCATCCCCGGATGCCACGGCCCCCCGCGCAATTCGAGTCGGAACAGCAAACTCGTCGGTCACTCCTTCAGCATAAGAGGCCTGCAACACATCCACAGCCGATCGACCGTCAGGAGCACCCTCAGTCGTCATCACCTCGTAAGCGCGCTGCACCCGATCCCAGCGCTTGTCCCTGTCCATCGCGTAGTAGCGGCCGCTAATGGTCGCAATCCGACCGACCCCTACTTCTGCGATATAACTTTCAATCTTGCCTAAAGCTTCGACACCTTCTTTCGGAGTTGTATCACGGCCGTCTGTAATCGCGTGAATGCAAACATCAGAAATTCCCTGTGCTTTTGCTAATTGCAGCAAACCCTTAATATGACTGAGATGGGAATGAACCCCACCTTCAGAACAAAGACCAGTTAGGTGCAACTTGCCGCCCGTGGCGCGGACTTTCTCGCAAAGCCCAACCAGCGCGCGGTTGTCCAGCAAAGAACCATCTTCCACTGCATCCGAAATCCGCACCAACTCTTGAGGAACCACGCGGCCCGCGCCCAGATTCAAGTGACCAACCTCTGAGTTACCCATTTGCCCGTCTGGCAGCCCTACCGCCCGACCCGATGTTTTAATCAGAGTTCTGGGATAAGCGGCCCAGAGACTGTCCATCACGGGTGTTTTCGCAGCGGCGATCGCATTTCCGTCTTTTTCTTCACGATAACCCCAGCCGTCTAGAATAATCAGCACTACAGGAGATACAGACGCTTGTGCCATGTGAATACCTTATTTACAATAATTAATTTCTCGATGGTCATGATTTCCGATTTTGCGGAACATCTGCCGCTAATCAGTTTACATATTTTCTAGACTCCGGCTGAACAATGCCAACCAAAATTCCCTCAGCCACAGCATTGTGGGAACTAATTTCGACCTGCTTTGGGAATTGTTTAATTGATTGCCTTGGCCTGTACTGTGAATCGTTGTCGGAGACTGTTACCGAGATCACCAACAACAGCCGTGCTTTTGTGGCCGGATTTCACGGATAGTTTAACCGTCGGTGGCTCTTTAAACACTAAGAACGATACCACACTTGGTTGCATTTTGCTACCGCCTCAACCAATAAATTTAAAAGCCTTGACCGGGTTGCTAATAACTGTAAAGGACACGAGTTGAGCAAAAATCGGTTTCCGACTCAGCTCACTCTCAGCGGACATAAAATTCTACAACATCTTTTTTAATTTTGACATCGTAATTGCCAAAGAAATCGTGACCGAGCAGACCTATTGGCATTTGTTTCGCGATCGCCACTTCGACATTTTGGATCGCAGCACCCCCAACCCGAATCGATCGCACTACGCCGATCGGGAACTCGACAACGCTACCGTCAGCGATCCCCGCTCTGATAGTACGCACCGGCCTCACTCCCAGTGCAGTAGCCATCCGCTGAGAAATCAAAGTGCCGCTCGCCCCGGTATCGACAATCATCTCAAAAGTCTTGTTGCCGTTAAATACCACATCAATCACCGGCGTCCCACCAGCGCGACGCTTGATTTTAGCTTGAAATACCTGTGGATTCCCCGGTGGCTTAGCCGGTTGATTTGCTGGGGGTTTGGCACCACGATTTGACGGGTTCCAAAACTGAGAGTACAATTTGCCAGTTGTGAATCCCGATCCCGTTATAGTGCGATTCCCTACCCTTCGGGAACCCCTACGGGGAACGGGATAGCTCCGCCGCGCGTGCTGCTGGGAACTAACATCGGGCACCAATGTCATCACCTGAGTTTCTGGCTGATGTGAATGAGAATGCACCTCGCCACCCCCCACAGATCCCAGACCAACCACAACGCTCGCACAAACCAAGCCCGATCGCCAAATCCGCTTGAGAATCACTTTTGCCATGATCTAAATACCTTAATTGATTCAATGATGTCGAACAACGACCGCCACTGATATCCTAACCCGCTCCCAAAAACCGATCGCCCGATCCCCAGATCAGAATCATCAGGAAAACTTGGCAATTTTCAAGCGATCGCATAACATCGAAACACAGATAAACTGATAAACGGCAACAGGCTGTAATTGCAGAGCCTTGTTGGAAATCTTGAAATTAAGGATTTGGTGGCGATCGGCAATGCACAAACTTTTATATTTTGCAACTATAGGACTACTAGCGTTCTCGATCGGAGGATGCGGTGGCGACGAGGGCAGCAACACAGCCAGCCCCAGCCCCAGCCCCATTGCAGCCTCTCCATCTCCGGCAGCCACTGCCAGCCCTACCCCAGCAGCTCAAGCTTTCCCGTCCCCAATAGTAGCCGCCCAGCCTCCTGGGTTAATTCGATCCACCAACCCAGACGAACGAGCAAGACAGGCTCAAACAAATATCGGCGACAACAATGACAGGAATCCCACGCTTCCGCTTCAGCCGGTGCCCCAAGGCCCTGTGACAGCTAATCCTTCTCAGTTAGATCCCTTTGGGCCGCTCCCGCCGATCGTATTACAAATCCCTCCAGGAGCCAACGGAGCGGGTGGGACAACATCAGAACTCCCCAAACTGCCACAGCGACAAGTGGCCGTGCTACCCGAACTTCCCGAGTTATTGGCTCCGCCCCCAATTAACAGGCCTAATCAGACGGTTGCTCTCACCAGCCCACCCAGGGGCGATCGAGCCGGCACTCAGCAAGTACCAGGTAGAGCGCGAGGCTCTTTACTTCCCGGAGGTGATGGGGGGCAAATTGGCTCGCCTCCCATAGTTCCAGGGGGAACTCCTCCTCGCTTAGGTGGCGGTGGCAGAAATGGTTCCTTACCCGGAGGCACCGGGGGACAAATTGGCTCGCCGCCCCTAGTTCCAGGGGGAACTCCTCCTCGCTTAGGTGGCGGTGGCAGAAATGGTTCCTTACCCGGAGGCACCGGGGGACAAATTGGCTCGCCTCCCATAGTTCCGGGGCTAAATGCTCCTCAGTTAGGTCGTACTCGTACATCCCCGCCTGGACTCGAACCAATAGCAGCCAGACCCATAGGAGTGCCGGATCTGCCGGAACTGCCAGTAGACAAGCGCCCCCCCCAATGGAGAGACCCCAATGCCAGGGTAGCAAGAGGTCCTGGCACCGGTCGTCCTGGAACTGGGCCAACAGGAGGTAGACCGCAAGATGCGCGGAATCCGCAGCCTCGCCCTCCAGCACCCCCACGCCCGCCCCAACCAATAGCAGCGAGACCCATAGGAGTGCCGGATCTGCCGGAACTGCCAGTAGACAAGCGCCCGCCCCAGTGGGTAGACCCAAATCCCCCACCTCCTCCCGTCATCCCAGTAATTCCGCCACCGCCTTCTACTGACATCGCTACAGGCACTGAAGTCAGTGGGGTGGTAAAAGTCGGGAACGAGACGCAAGTGATTGTCAAAGTACCGAATGAACCAACTAGCCGATATGTCAAAGTCGGGCAGCGGTTGTCTAACGGGCAAGTTCTGGTGAAGCGGGTCGATCTCAAGCAAGGAGCCGATCCGATCGTGATTCTGGAGGAAAACGGCGTTGAGGTAGCCAAAGGTGTTGGCGAAAAACCCGCCAGTCGCCAACCACAACCAGCCAATGCAGTTATTAGCCGTCTCCCAAATCCGAATAGCTCAGCGCGACGCTGAAAATTGACAGTAAAGCAGGAAAAATGCTAAAGGCAAAAATTAGAGTTTTTGCCTTTTTGCATTTAGGGCAGATATCGAACCTGAAGGTAAAATTAGTAAAGGGATTAAAAAATAGAGGACTTTTCAGCAAGTATTAGCTTCTAGAAAATCCCTATTAGTAATTGAAGTTAAAGGAGATCGATCGTGCTCAGTTCAATTCAAAAATTAGGGATGGTGATATTAGTTGCTTCTTGTATCGGCAGCGCCACTAATCTCTTGAATCCCCAGCCATCAATAGCTCAACCAGCACCAGAAGAAGGAAAACGCTCTCCCTTCTGCCAGGGAAACCCTCCTACGGGAAGAGTAAAATGCAATTACGAGGGAGGCGATAACTACGAGGGAAACTTCGTCAACGGCCTGCCCGACGGCACTGGAGTCTACGTGTACGCTAATGGCGATCGCTACGAAGGAAATTTTCGGAATGGAGTGCCAAACGGTAGAGGGACATTCATTTTTAAAGATGATGCCCGCTACACAGGCGTGTTCCAAGACGGCACAATGAGATCTGGGACGGTCGTTTTCCCCAACGGCGAGCGCTACGTCGGAGACTTCGCAGTCGTCAGGAACGTTCAGACTGATGCCATTAGCAGCCAACCATCAGGGCGGGGTCAATTTTTTTATACCAATGGCGATCGCTATGAAGGACAATTCTTTGCAGGCTCACCCTTTGGCCCTGGGGTATTGGTGCGGGTAGACGGCACTCGCTGTTCCGGCAGATTTTTTAATCAAGAACTTGACGCTAGTGTCACCTGCACTTTCCCCAACGGTACGCGCTATGAAGGAGAATTGCGAAAGGGAGTGCCTCACGGTGTGGGAACGATGATAGATGCTAGAGGTAGGCGCTTTCCGGGGGTATTTCGCAACGGCAAGCCCGGAGTTTCGTAAAGGATAAATGATTGAGCTTTTCAGTCAAGTTTTGACAACAAATGGGACAAAAGACAAAGGACAGAAGAAGATAATATCTAACAGCGCATAGGAGCAAGTTGATTGATGATTTCCCGTTCTTGGACCAGTGGAATCGCTTTATTAGTTGCATCAGTGTTGGGAATTGGTAGTTACGCTACTTATCCCTTGCCCTCAATGGCGCAAGGAACAGAAGCTAGAACCGGCCGCTGCGTGCCAGCTATCGCTACAGGTAGAGTTAGGTGCGATTATGACAGCGGTGATAGCTACATCGGACAGTTCGTTAACGGTTTGCCCAGCGGCACTGGGGTATACATATATTCCAACGGCGATCGCTATGAGGGGCAGTTCCGTCTGGGCAAACCAAATGGCCGAGGACAATTTATATTTAAGGACGACGCCCGCGTCGAGGGTATATTCCGAGATGGCAAAGTTAGTTCCGGCACAGCTATTTTTACTAATGGCGATCGCTATGTGGGGTCGTTTTCTCTCGATCAAAAAGTAGGCGTGCCTACGGGACAAGGGCAATTCATTTTTGCCAATGGCGATCGCTTTGTGGGTCAATTTTTAGGGGGCAAGCCTTTAGGTACGGGAGCGTTCACCCGCGCTGACGGCAGTCGGTGTTCGGGACAGTTCTATACTCAAGAACTTGATGGCAGGGGTAACTGTTCGTTCTCCAACGGTATCCGCTATGAGGGAGAGTTACGCAAGGGATTGCCTCACGGCAAAGGCACAATTATCGATACCAGAGGCCGGCGAATTCCGGGAGTATTTCGGGACGGGCAGCGGCTAGAGCAATAAACTGGGAATATTTGTTAGTAAGGGCAGGTTGATGGCTAATGTTTTTTGCACAAAACCTGCCATTGCTAGGTTTTAAAGCCACAACTATTGATAATGTATGACCGGCTTTTTCTCAACCGAATTGCTAATTTTAAATATCCACTTAATCGAGTTAATGGAGGCGTTTTGATATGACAACTACTGCTTCTGCTTCCGACCGTACCGGCCAGTTTCCCTTCGACTTTGCCCCGCAGCGGACTCAAGATGCTGATTTGTTGCGACAACTCAATTTTGTGCCCGGTTTGAAGGAAGTCTTGACTTTGCGCCAAGTTCATGCTTTGGAACACGCTACTGTTTGGGTACTAAGCCAATCGTTTGGTGCGACCACAGCAAGAGCCGATAATGAGTTATTGGGCGGAATGTCCACAGACCAAGGGTTTTTTCTTTATGGGCACGTTAACATTGCACAGTTGCGTCAGGCAGTGCGCGAGGCTTTGCACCGGATTGCCAGCGGAGAGTGGGATTTAGCTGTACATCCCCGCTGTGGCACGAATTTGTCGGTGGCAATGCTGCTGACTGCAGGACTTGCTGTTGGCATCAATTTAGCCCTGCCTCGCGGGCCCATTCTGCAACTGTTCGGTTTGGGTGCTGCGGCGGCGGCTGCGGCTCAGTTAGCTCCTGATGTGGGCGCTCTGGCTCAGCGGTACGTGACAACTGCTATTCCGTTTAATTTGAGTGTTGTTGATATTACTGTAAGTCACGACTTCTGGGGACGCGAAGCTCATTTTGTGCGGGTGCGTTGGGTTGAATAGTTGCACAGTATCAAGCCCACCTCAACCAACAGAATACCCAGAGCCCCGACTTTTTTAAGAATTCGGGGTTCTGACAGAAAGCTCCTAAATGCGATCGGGATCTACTCCTAATTCTCGCAACCTCGCCACCAATCTTTCCGCCCGTTGGCGCTGCTCATCAGCTTGCTGCTCAAGTTCCTGGAACCGAGCTTGTTCTGCTTTAATCAACCCTTCAACTAATGGCGGAGACAGTATTTCATTCACTGATAATGTCAGATTTGGAAAGACTACAGACACCATTTGTTGCCCCGGCACAAAATCTGTTTGTGTATAGATGTCTTCACCTTCAGGAAAGGCTAAAACTCGCACCAGTTCTTTGTTAGGTGTAGGGTCAACAATTACATATTCGGGCACGTTACCTAGTTCGTACTCAGCTCGTTTAATCACATAATCGGCGCGCCGATTTTGACTCACTACCTCTATCACTAACAGCGGCTTTTCCTCAAAATCGAGGATACCAGCACCTGGTCTAGCACCAGCTTGTTCCAAAAGACTTTGAGTGCAAACAACTACATCAGGAATCCGAGATGTATCTTCTTCTGTTCTCACTCCTAAACCTGTTTTTGCTACTAAGTCAAGATTGTGTTCCGCTAGGTAACGCTGCAATTTGTAAACTAAATACTCGCAAATTTTGATATGTAAAACTGTGGCGGTTGGCATCGGAATTAATTTGCCTTTGTACAGTTCATATTGTAGATAGGAATCAGTTTGATAAAATCGGTATTCTTCAAAGGTCAAGGTGGGTGAAGTATCAATTTGCTTTGATTCAACAACTGGCACTACAGATTGAGACATATCTTTTCACCGATGTCGATATCATTCTATTATATTCAATCTGCCTCGCTCTGGGTGCATTTGCGGTTAAATATTTCCAATTATCGATCGCACTCGCCAGCAGAATTGTCAGAGAATAGTTGAATAGTGTAAAATCAACTTTGCGATCGCCCCGACAACTCGACATCACCATTCCTTACACCATCCGAGTTCCTATGTCAATCAAAAAGATTCTTTCCATAGCGCTGTTAATTTTCATCCCCATTTCCATCGCCGCTGAGTATTTGCACTGGGGTTCCCTTGCAGTTTTCATCACATCCGCTTTAGGCATTATACCTCTGGCGATTTGGTTGAGCACAGCAACAGAAGAAGTGGCGATCGTTACAGGCCCCTCCATAGGCGGCTTATTAAATGCAGTCTTCGGCAATGCTACGGAATTAATTATTGCCATAGTTGCCCTAAAAGCTGGCTTAATTGACATTGTGAAAGCCAGCATAACCGGTACAATTATCAGCAACTTGCTTTTAGTCATGGGATTTTCCATGCTGTTAGGAGGAATCCGCTACAAAGAACAGGAATTTAAGCCAATAATCGCGCGGGTGAACGGTTCCACAATGACTCTAGCAGTGATTGCCATCCTGCTGCCGACAATGGTAATTTATACCTCCAATGGAGTCGAACCCGCAGCCATTCAGAATCTTTCCTTAATAACTGCGATCGTCCTAATTGCAGTTTACGCTCTAACTCTGTTATTTTCATTAAAAACCCACAGCTATCTTTACGATGTTGGCTTAGTAGAACTAGAGTCAGAAAATCCTCAAAATACCAAAGAAGAATCTACTACGCACAAACCGAATTTGTGGCTGTGGATAGGAGTGCTAGTTGCCTCAACTGTTGCTGTTGCTTTTGAATCAGAAATTTTCGTGGGTGTTGTCGAAGAAACTACCAAAGGATTGGGATTAACGCCGCTGTTTACAGGGGTAATTCTGTTGCCGATTGTGGGCGGCGCAGCCGAATATGTAACTGCGGTGGGAGTGGCGATGAAAAACAATATGGATTTGTCAGTTTCTGTCGCGATGGGTTCGAGTTTGCTAGTTGCTTTGCTGGTAGCGCCGGTGTTGGTAATTATCGGATTAATAATTCATCAGCCGATGGATTTAAACTTCAATCCGTTTGAAGTAGTTGCAGTTGCCATTGCAGTAACAATTGCTAATCTAATTAGTCTCGACGGGCGCTCTAATTGGCTCGAAGGAGTGCTGCTTTTAGCAACATATATCGTGTTAGGAGCAGCATTTTACTTTCACCCAATTACTTGAACCAACAATTTTATTGGAGGGGCAATCGCCCGTGGTTGCCCAGGGCGGTTTCTTTCTCACGAAAATCAGGCTTTTGACCCTTGTAGTGCCAAGAATGCCTAGCCCCCACAGACGATTTCACAGCCGTTTGGGACATGGGGGCAGCCACGGGGGGCAGCCCCTACAAGAGAATGAAACAGCGCTGCGTGGTTGCCCCTATTCCGTGGAAAATAACTTATCTTGTTTCTGGTTTGTTATTCCTCTTTGTCTTCTGGCCTTAATTAAATAAAATAATTTTTGGACAGAAAGTAGTTAGGGACAGCGACACTGTTGAACAGGAAAACACTCTTGTCTGCAACTTCTTTTTCTGCCTTTACGATCGCGACAATCAGCAGTATCCCGACATTCTACCCGATCTTGACAAATTTGCTGACGGGGAAAAGTACCTAAGTTTTGTATAGAAACTTCAGCCGTAAGCGAACCCTGTTCTATAACTTGGTCATTTTCTTTAATTTCATAGATAAACTTATTTTCTCCCTCTAAAACCGAAAAAGTTCTTGTTTTGTGACTGTTACCCAACTTAAATCCAAAATCCTCGGAAAACTCACCTTTGTTGTAACCTCTGTCTGTGTAGGGATAGGGGTTAGTTTCCATGCCATCAGTCACATTTTTAATCATCACCCTTCTGTTAGGGCCGGGAGGAGTTTTGCTGGAGACAAATCGAGCGCTTTGCGAATCAGGGGAGAAGACAGTACCGGCACAGGGGCCTACATATTCAGTGCGCTTAAATTGAATTAAATTAATATTAAAAGCGTTTTCGTTTTTGACCCTAAATTGTGCTTCGCTACTCTGCTGGGCGCTGACTGTGAAAGCTGCTAGCGTCAAAAAAATTGCCCCCATAAAAATAGCTAAAAATTTGATTTGTGGCCTCCCCATAACAAATCTGGCGTGTTCCATCTCTCTCTACCTCTAATGTGAATAGATAGCATTTTGTTTAGCAGTTATTTTAACTTGAGAGCTGAGGTGTTGTCAAAGTAGATAGTGTAGGTTGGGTTGAGGAACGAAACCCAACATCCAATTAATGAGTGTTGGGTTTCGTTCCTCAACCCAACCTACAGAATTACGAACGTAACTACCAAGTTACTCGATCGCGCCATCTCTCTAAAATCTTGTCCCCAATGCCCTGAACCCGTGCCACGTCGTCTAAAGAGGTAAAAGGTTGCTGTTGTCGCGCTGCAATAATTCTCTCGGCTAACTTCGGGCCAACTCCAGGCAAAGTTTCTAATTCTTCCTGAGTCGCGGCATTTAAATTAACTAACTTTTTTCCGGCAGCAATTTGAGGTTTAGCACTCGCAGATTTTGATGCTGCTTGTAGTGAATCGCACTCTTTTTTCTTAGCATCAATTCTCTGTTTGATGCGGGCGGGAATTCCCAAGGTTGCACCTTTGTAAAGCCGATCGAACTCCCGCTCAAAATGGGCCGCAACTGTCGGATTATCGATCGCCAGCAGCGCCTCGTCATTCCCGTGATTTGCCGCCTCACTCCAGTTGTGAGAACCTGTAAGCACCGTTTTGCCGTCCACAACGCCGAATTTGTGGTGCAGGCGATCGCCCATTGGTAACAGCGGCACTCCCACCGCAGTCAGCGGCTTTCTCCAAGGGCGATTGTCAGTTTCTAACTTGCAATCTTGCATCAAAGTCGCCCCCATCATATCCAACCCTTCACTGTAAGAGCGATAAATAAAATTAGAGTCAATTAAAGCTCGCACCGCAACTCCCCGGCTAGCTTGAATTTCCAAAGTATTTGACAACCGCTGAGCCGAAAATACAAACAATGCCAAATCAACCGACTTTTTCGCACTACCCAAAGTTCGATTTATCAAACCGTTGACACTGTTTTCCCAAGGCAAAGTCTGGGAAATCGGCGAAAATTGCACCGCCACTGTCGCATTCCCTACTCTTACTTTTTGCACTTGACGCAACGGCTTTTTGATGCCAAACTTGCTGTCCGGTTTGCCTCCGGGCCCGTCGCCCCACATGATGTTAAATTCTTGAGTAAATAGTTGCGCTATTTGAGCATTTTCAATTTTCAGCAAATTGTTCGCATTGCCGCGACTTGCAGGTGTCTTGAAATCGCCATGTATATCGCTTGTGGTAAAATTAGCCGAAGTTACGATTACGGTTTTGCCGTCAATTACAACAAATTTGTGGTGCATCAAACCGCTGCCTTTACTGCCGTCAGCAGTATCGTCAATTACAGGAATACCCGCATCTTTGACAATTACCAAAGCATCATTTTGCTTGATTTCATCTGCCGTTAATTTACCGTCTTTATTGGTATCGGCAAGTTGCACAAATTCGTTATAACGATCGCGCTCTCTTTCCGGTAATTTCGCCAACTCCTGGGCTGTAAAATCGCTCCAAGGGCGACTATAGATATGTTCGACAATTAATCTCACTTTAATTCCCGATCGCCCTCGTTCGGCCAAAACCCTCGCAATACCGGGCAAGCGAAACTCCTGAACCGCAACATCTACCGTCGATCCAGCACTGGCGATCGCCACAGCAATCAAGTTTTCTAAATCATCTCCAGGTCTAGTTTGCTGGCGGTAAGGCTCTGTATAACTCGAAGCGATCGACTGATTGAAGTATACTTGCAACAAGGGGTCTTGAGGCAATGGAGCCAGACTGAGAGGTAAATTCTGCACGTCTTGCTTTGTTTGTCCGCAGCCCGCCAGATTGATCGCCACCAGCCCAGCACAACAGAAACCGAGTAAATGATAATACAATACAGCCACAAAATTTTAATAAATATAGAGGTTATTAGCCTTCTCACAGTTCAAAGCTATTGGATCAAGTAAAGTTACAACCTATTAAATTTATGCAAGGGAACAGATTTTGCGTCTTGTAGAACTGCCTCGATGCCGGAAGCATCACTGGTAAGGTAGCAGCATTCAGGGGCGTGGGTCAAACCCTATACCGCTGCTTTATGGCTAAAAGAAAAAGAATTTTTCCGTGCGGTCACAAAGGATATGGTAAAGCGTGCCATCGCTGCACGCAAGAGTTGGTGGCGCAGCAGCATTACGTTGAAGTCCTGACACAAAAACAAACCAAAAAACAAGAGAGGGAAGCATCATTTGCTAGAGATATCATCGATCTCAGAGGTCTGCCCGACCACGTAGTCACTAAAGCCCGAACAATTATAGCAGCTTTGGGCGAAAATAAGAATTACAGAGATTTCGGCGGCAAACGCCTGCGTCACAACCGTTTGATAATCAGTATTCCTGTAACTCGCAACTACAGAATGCTTTGTGAAGATTGCGGCACTTTCTTAACTCCCCAAAAAGTTTTGTCCCATGAAGACTACAACGTCTGCAAACCAGGAAGTTAGTCATCAGTTATTGGTTTTATTGGCTATTGGTAGCCACTCACAACAGTCAACAGTCAACAGTCAACAGTCAACAGTCATTAATTAGTTATTTATCATGCAAATTTACCTCGACTATAGCGCCACAACACCCGCCCGCCCAGAAGCGATTCAAGCCATGCAAACAGCCCTTACTCAGCAGTGGGGAAATCCTTCCAGCTTGCACGAGTGGGGACAAAGGGCGGCGACAGCTTTAGAATTAGCAAGAATGCAGGTTGCTAGCTTGATTAACGCGCTACCGGAATCGATGATTTTTACTTCCGGCGGCACTGAAGCGGACAATTTGGCAATTATGGGAATTGCCCGTCTTTATACAAAGCCGCAGCATATTATTATCTCCAGCGTAGAGCACTCCGCTGTAGCAGAACCGGCGCGACAACTCGAACAGTTGGGATGGGAGGTAACGCGCCTACCAGTTGATAAATTGGGGCGAATTCACCCTTTGGATTTGCAAGAGTCCCTGCGATCGAATACAGTGTTAATTTCCATCATTTACGGACAAAGCGAAGTTGGCACGCTGCAACCAATTGAGGCATTAGGACAAATTGCGCGCGATCGCAATATCATGTTTCATACCGATGCAGTTCAAGTTGCCGGCAAGCTGCAAGTTGACGTGCAGAAACTTCCCGTAGACTTGCTTTCGGTTTCCAGTCACAAACTTTACGGGCCACAAGGTGCGGGGGCGCTTTACGTGCGTCCAGGAGTAGAATTAGTGCCAATGTTAGGCGGTGGTGACCAAGAATTGAAACTGCGTTCCGGGACACAAGCGCTGCCGACAATCGTCGGTTTTGGGGTGGCGGCGGAGTTAGCATTGCAGGAAATAGATGTGGAAACGCCGAGGTTAATTGCATTGCGCGATCGACTTTTTGACCGATTATCCCACGTACCCAGTTTAGTCGCAACGGGCGATCGATATTGTCGGCTGCCGCACCACGTCAGTTTTTGCATTGTTTCTCCCGACGGCGACACAGGGAAAGTGACGGGTAAAACTTTAGTGCGACAGCTAAACTTAGCAGGAATTGGCATTAGTTCCGGTTCTGCTTGTAACAGCGGCAAACTAACTCCGAGTCCGATATTATTGGCAATGGGATATAGTAAAACTAAGGCCGTTGGCGGCATTCGCTTGAGTTTGGGACGAGAAACCACAGAAGCGGATATTGATTGGACAGTAATGGCGATAGAGCAAATTTTGGATAGATTAATGCCCAAGGTAGCATTATCTAGGCGTTAGGAAGGATTCCGGTCTTGAAAACACGTTTCCCACAAAAAAGCCGCTTGATATCATTTACACTAAAATAAATTCACCATCTATTTTGGGGAAAAAGCAATGGTTACAAAACTGCAATCTCCCGACAAACAAAATATCATCTACCCCGACGATAACGGCGAACCAATGTCAGATAATACCGAGCAGTTTCGATTAATCGTTTGGATTAAAGAAAATTCTGAACTATTGTTTGCGAATGACCCGAATGTTTTTGTCGCCGGTGACTTACTTTGGTATCCCGTTGAAGGAAATAATAAACTTTGCCAAGCACCAGATGTGATGGTAGTTTTTGGTAGACCAAAAGGATATCGTGGTTCCTATCAACAGTGGAATGAAGATAATATTGGGCCACAAGTTGTGTTTGAAATTTGGTCGCCGGGAAATCGGCCCGCTCCGATGATTCAAAAGTTCAAATTTTACGAACGTTATGGTGTGGAAGAATACTATTTGTACGACCCACAAACATTAGAGTTGACTGGATGGCAACGTCAAGAGGAACAATTAGAAGCGATCGAACAAATAGACGGGTGGATCAGCCCCAGACTGGGCGTGCGGTTTCAATTATCTGAAACGGGACTAGAAATGTTCGGCCCTGATGGAGAAGCGTTTATGAGTTTTGTGGAACTCGCTCAATTGCGACGACAGGCTCAAGCGCGGGCTATTGAGGCCGAGCAACAAGCTCAGCAAGCCGAGCAACTGCGACAACAAGCAGAGCAACTGCGACAACAAGCAGAGCAACAAGCTCAGCAAGCAGAGCGACGCGCCAGTGAGACAGAAACTTTGCTGCAACAAGAACGATCGCGATCGCAAGCTTTAGAATCAAGATTGCGAGAAATGGGAATCGATCTAAATCAATTGTAATAGATGATTCGGCTGTGGAAACCGCCGAGTCCATTCTTTCTACGCACAACCAAAGAAACCGGGTTTTTTCCAGAATCTTCGCCTGTAACCACATATTCTCGCAAAAACCCGGTTTCTGGCCACCCACCAAGCATGATAAAATAAATCCCGGTGTTATTCAAAACTCCCCAAAATGGAAGAAAACCGCGCCCAAGCCTATCTGCAATTAATTCACACCCTGCTGAATGCCCCCAACGGAGAGGAAGCGCAGATATTACAGGATAACTCAGAATTACTCGATCGCGGATTTCTGGAAACGTGCGAGTTAGTAGCATCAACATTGGCAGAACAAGGAGGTGAAAATGGGGCTAAATTCCTCCGACATCTAGCTAGTTACCTAGCGCCACTCATCGATATGAACGATGACGTAAATAGCAATAACTCTGCCAGTGAAAAATTCCAAGAGTATGCAAGTTTTTTCCTAGAATTATTGCAAGCAGAACAAGATAGCAACGGGGATATAGCAGTAATTTACCCTCTGCTGGAAGGGCGCCAACACCTCCTTAATGCCAGTTTTGCCGAGACTTTACAGCAAGTGGCGCAGAAGTTAATTGCTGGCGAAAACTCAGAAACAATTAGCTCAATTATCGGGCTTATTGAAAATTTGAGTATTCATATTAGTGACTTTCCCAGTGGCAATAGAGCGAATAATATTGAAATTGCCATTACTGGTTATCAAATAGTTTTAAATAATCGCGAACCCGGTAGTGAAAAATGGACGCGAACCCAAAATAATCTGGCTACTGCCTACAATAACAGAGTCAACGGTTCGCTGGCGGAAAATCTGTAACAGGCGATCGGCTTTTACACGGCGGTATTAGAAGTCCGCACCCGCGATGCTTTTCCGAACAATGGCCAACGACACAAAATAATCTGGCAGTTGCGTATGGTAACAGAATCAGGCGAGAGAAAGCTAAGAATATCCAAATAGCGAGCGCATATTACACTCCTTACAAAATTGTCTAGCATCCCATAATCCCTTTAATCTGCTCTACAAGCTGTGACACCAATCCCAAGGAAATACCAACAGCCCCTAACTGTGCTGCTATTGCAGCGGCTATGGATTCAAGTGTTGCACCAGCCATAATCATCTGTACTATTGTGGTTGCCATAAATATCATTGTAACTGCACTAGCTGGAACCAAAACTACCAGCGCTCCGACCATTCCTATTACTGCGGCAACAATGAGCATAAACTCACTTTGATTAGGGCTGTGGCATAGTGTCGCGAATAAACCTAGTCCTGTCAAGTTATTAAATTGTAACCAAGGTAAAAAAATAGTCATTTTGAATGTCCACCAAACATTATCTATTCAATAGGATAGTATCTAGCCTCCAAGTTTAGCAACCCTACTTAACTAGCACCAGGGTGATCGTCGGCTACCTCGCCGAGTCAACCGACAATTCCCCCAAAAAACTCGCTCGGCTTTACTGAGGTGGCTTTAACAGTTCGTACCCTTGAGGAGTTCCCGTTCAATAATGTACTAACCTGGAATAACTTGGGCTGGGCTTATCGGGCAAAACTAGACTACATTAACCGAGAAAAACCAGAAGATACAAACCAAACAGCAGAAACCAAGCGGTTGAAACCGCCTTTACACATACTCTCGTCCGCCTCCGCGCACTAAGAGACGATTCAGAAGTGTTGAAATCCTCGATCGATCTTTAATACAGTATCAGGATAAATGCCGCTGCTATCAGTCAACCAGATATCGGTGTTCTCGGTAGCGATTCCCACAATCGCGGCTCCATTTCCTATTTTTTTTACCAATAACTGAGCGCTTGTTATTGGCAAAAACAGCACTAACTCGAAGTCTTCGCCGCCGTATAATGCCCAATCTAAAGCTTTTTCGGTTGATAGGATGTCGCTGAAAATATCGGGAATTGGTATTTTTGTGCGATCGACTTTTGCGCCAACACCGCTAGCCCGACAAATTTGAATAATCGCATCTGCTAAACCGTCGCTGCTGTCCATTCCGGCGATGGAAAACTCACCCGCAGAATCTAAAATTTCCCAAACAACCGGCAAAACATCCAGCCTCGGTTTAGGGCGCTGGTGAGCGAGAATTAAATAAGCTCGATCCACTTCTGTAAGATTTTGCCCAAATTCTTGATTTAACAGCAATTCTAATCCCGCGCGGGAGGCTCCGTGAACCCCAGTAGCGACAATCGCCCAGCCCGATCGCGCATTTGACCGACTAATGGTACGATCGCACTCAACTTGTCCAAAAGCCGTAATCGCCACCGTCACCACGGGCGATCGCACAACATCGCCACCGACGATCGGCGTATCATATTCTTGCAAGCAAGCCGTCATCCCCCGATAAAACTCTTCAACCCACTCCACAGCCGTATCCGCCGCCACAGCGAGGGCTACAGTCACCGCCAGAGGTGTTGCTCCCATCGCAGCCAGATCCGACAAATTTGCCGCTGCGGCGCGCCATCCTGCGTAATAAGGCCCCGTAGTTCGATCGCTAAAATGCACTCCATCCACCAACATATCTGTAGTGATAGCGAGAGATTTGTTGGGATTTGTCGGAACTACGGCGCAATCATCACCCACTATCTCTGCAGGGCAGAATTTTTGCAATATTCTTAAAAGACCTTGTTCACCGATATCTTTAACTTGCATAATTTTGAATTAGTCGATCGCACTTTCTCAATTCACCATTCCTTACCAGAACTCGGCGGCAAGCGCAACCTAGGAAACCTATAAAAAGTATCCCCTTCATCATCTACCTCTAAAACCGCCGAAAAAATCTTAACTTGCCGAGTTAAATACTGCTGAGCAACTTCAGCCTCAACCCTAGCACTAGCCGCCAGTTGAATCAGCGAAATTTGACTGTTTTGAGTTTCCAACAACTGATAAAAAGCCTCATCCAACCGCTGCTTTTGCTTGTTTTCATTCACATTTTTTACAATCAACAAGCCTGCGAATCCGCCCAAACCCATTACCAATAAAAATTGTAAAATAGCCATATTTTCGATTTAATTCCTAATTTCAATAACGAAAATATAAAAATTATCTCTTCTTCCAGCCTGATTCCGGCGGGCTTTGTCTGTGTAAAAGTGATTTCAATCGCCGTTACCTTTTTTTATACAAGAGTTCAATGCCAGTCACTATTGATTTTTTCAGCCCGCGCAGGCGGGCTTTGTTTCTGTAAAAGCGATTTCAATCGCCGTCACTTTGGTGTAAAAGCGATTTCAATCGCCGTCATTAGTTAAACTTGAGGTCGCACCAAATTTTCGATTCCTTTAACTACCTTAGCAGAAACAATCTTGTCTCCCTGCTTCAGTTGCTCCAAAACTTCTTTTCCTTCAATCATGTAACCAAAAACAGCATAGCGGCCGTCCAACAGATTCAGGCCAGCGGGCGTGAGTTCAGGTTCAAACAAGAAAAAGAAAAACTGAGAAGAAGCGCTATCAGGGTCAGTTTCTGTACGGGCCATAGCCACAGTACCGAAAGCAGAAAAAGGCAAAACAGGTTCGTCGCGATAACGCCCCGCATCTTCTAGAGTAATCCCGTAAATAGGTTCTTTTTCCTCCCTGACGAGCACTTCTAGCGGTATATTCCGGTATTTGCCAGTAGCTGGGTCAATAAAACCCTCTTCCTTGCCTTCGGGATCTCCCGTTTGCAAAACGTAGGATTCTTCCGATCGAATAAACGGCAAACCGTCATAAAAACCTCGATCGACTAAATCCACAAAATTACCAGCCGTAACCGGGGCGCTGTAGCCGTCAACCACAACAGTAATTTCCCCTTTTTCAGTTTGTACAGCCACAGTAGCGCGCCCTTTCAGTTGAGGCAGATTAGCATACTTGGCAGGCACTTCAAACGGAAACTTTGTCACCATCAACTCTTCGATTTCGCCTACGGAACCTAGGATTGTGGCTTTCAAGTCAATCACTTTGTCCCTGTCTTTAGCCTCAACAGCCTTTTCCAGTTGAGCAACTTTCTCCTTGACTCCTGCAACTAGCGCCTCAGCTTCCGGCTTTTTGGCGTCGGGAATACTCTCTAAAATGTCAGATTCCCGGAGGTTGAGAATCCTGGAAGCCCTGCTGACATCGCTGCTAATAGGCCCCCAACGTTTAGACCGTATGTGGTTGCCAATGTCTTCGAGACTGATTTGCAAATCTCGTACAGTCTGATTGTCAATAGGTAAAGCGAAGCGCAGCAGCGCCCGGCCGTCCGTAATCGCATTCCCCGCAGGCATACTGCTGCTGGGCCGTTTGGCATGGGAGACTGCACTGAAACTCAGTCCGAGAGTGAACAGCAAGAGTGCTAAAGCGACGGTTTTGACCCAGCGCTTGCACGTATCGATCGAGAAATTAGGCCAATGCAACATAACTTTAACTTTTATTGCCTCTCTTATCTTCCCACAGCGCTGCCCGCCCGCCTTTGCTGCTACCCATCTAAAGTGTCTGTTCGTTCGGCTGGGGAGGAGTTGCCCACTAACAACACTCAACAGTCAATCGATTTTAGATTTGAGATTTTAGATTTTAGATTTTAGATTGACTTGCGCGAGATAAATTCGGGGGCTTGTCGATCGGATACAGGTTTTTTATTTCTGGACGGATGAATCACGTGGCGGGTATCCTGGATGCGGGAATTGTCAACTGACAACAGCCCACTGCCCACTGCCATTAACATTTCAGTACAGCACTTGCTCCCTTTGAACGGTAAAATAAAATGCCAATTGCTTTTTGATGCCGTCAGCTAGACTGCGGCTTTAACCTGACCCGCTCAAAAACGGATACAATCCCAGACTCCTGTCGTGGAGAGATCAAAATTTTAGACCAAGGTTCAATCTCCCAAATTCATCTGTGGAGTAAATCTCAAATCTAAAATCTCAAATCTAAAATCGACTCACTGTACTTCCCCCGTGCCGGCAAGGCGACGGGATTGCCCGCAAAAATTTATATGATCTCCAGTAACGACTTTCGACCAGGTGTTTCAATTGAATGGAATAACGGCGTGTGGCGGGTTATCGAATTCCTCCACGTCAAGCCAGGAAAAGGCTCGGCTTTCGTGCGGACAAAATTAAAAAACGTCCAAACCGGAAACGTAGTAGAACAAACCTTCCGGGCGGGCGAGACTATGCCTCAAGCCAACCTGGAAAAGAGTGTGATGCAGCATACCTATAAAGAGGGCGACGAGTTCGTCTTTATGGATATGGAAACTTACGAGGAAAGTCGCCTCAATGCTAAGCAAATAGGCGATCGTGTCAAGTACCTCAGTGAAGGGATGGAAGTCAGCATCCTACGCTGGAACGACCAAATCATGGAAGTGGAACTCCCCAATTCTGTCGTCTTGGAAGTGCTGCAAACCGATCCCGGAGTCAAAGGAGATACTGCCACCGGTGGCAGCAAACCCGCGATCGTCTCCACCGGAGCTCAGGTTATGGTGCCTCTCTTTATTTCCATTGGAGAACGGATTCGGATTGATACTCGTGAAGACAAGTACCTCGGCCGAGAATAGAAACGAGGGAATAAAAGGGAGTTTTTAGTTTTTAGTTCTGAGTTATGAGTTAAAGAATTATAAATTCAATACTCATCGCTCACAGCTTAAAAACTATCCCTTTTTTCTCCAAATTCGTTGATGCTCATAGCTTCGCCGGATTCTGAATCTTCAATTTTCAATTCTCAATTTTCAATTATTAATTACCCTTGAATCTGCTGTGCAACTAGACTTAAACCAGCTTTGTGACCTGCTAACTGTATTAGACAAAACTGGCATTTCGGAACTGACATTAAAAAGTGGGGATATTGAACTAACAGTACGCAAAGGCATTCTGGCAAGTTCACCAGCCACCTCTGCTGCGCTCCCTGCTGCCGTGGCGACTGTCGCTCCAATCGCCTTGGGCGCGGTTCCTAGCCCCACCTTAGCGTCACCTCCTGCTGTTGACCAAAATTTAGCAGCGGATCTGCCTGCCCCTGTTCCCGTCGCCCCTGTCGCTGTACCTGCTGCCGTACCTGCTTCTGTCGATACCAAATGGGTGTCAATTATCTCGCCGATGGTAGGAACCTTTTATCGCGCTGCTGCTCCTGACGAGCCTCCTTTTGTCAATGTGGGCGATCGCATCAAGGTCGGCCAGACAGTCTGTATTATCGAAGCGATGAAGCTGATGAACGAGATCGATGCTGATGAAGTCTCCGGTCAAGTGATGGAAATTTTAGTTCAAAATGGCGAACCTGTCGAATACGGTCAAGTGTTGATGCGAATTAATCCGGATTGAAGGATTACTTTATTGTTATGGACAGAATAAATGCTAATATTTCCCGATCACTTCTCTCCGGTGAGTTTGATGAAGTCATCCCAGCCTGTCCCGCAAGAGGTTGTGCAACAAGTTGCTGAGTATTTCAGTATTTTGAGCGAACCCATGCGTTTACGAATTTTGAACCTGCTTCGCGACGGCGAAAAATGCGTGCAAGAATTGGTGGAAGCTACTCAAACGAGTCAAGCCAATGTTTCTAAGCACCTAAAACTCATGCTCCAAGCTGGTATCCTCACTCGCCGGAGTGAAGGGACTTCAGCTTATTATAAGGTGCAAGACGAGTTAATTTTTGAGCTGTGTAATATGGTGTGCGATCGGCTTGCCAGCCGGATCGAACAGCAAGCCCTACACTTTCGGGCATTTAGCCTAACTACGAAGCACTGAAAATTAGTTGCCAGTCCCCAGTCAATCGATTTTAGATTTTAGATTTTAGATTTTCGATTGACTTGCGCGAGATAAATGCGGGGGCAATAAGTGATTTTCGATTTTCGATTTGGGATTGATTTGCGCGAGATAAATCACGTGGCGGGTACCACATGAAGAAATTCGTGGTCATGAGTCATCAGCCATGAGTCATAAGTTATCAATCCCTACTCTCTGCCTTCAGACCGATGACTAATGACTCCTAACTAATGACTCCTAACTAATGACTCATAATTACTAAAGGGGAAAATTTTTGTCAAAACTTTGGCGGGTACTCGGCTGAGCCACCTCCAAACCTTCGCCACCTAAAAGTTCTAAAGGCTTGCCTTCCACCGAAATCCAAACCTTGGTATTCGGTTGTAAACTCGTAGCCGTATAGATAACCTGCCCCAACCTGCCAGTCATCGAATTGCTCCCTCCCCCCGAAGTAAATTCTGCTGACAAATCGACATAAACTCCGTCATTCTTAACACTCAAACCCCTGAGTTTTGTCCCATTAGGAATTTCGCTAGAAACAGTTCCATCCTTCGGCCCAGCTAACAAACTGTTAAAAGCAGCTTGTAAAGCTGCATCAGGCTTGTCAGCTTGTTTGACAGCTACTTTCGTAGGAACTCCCTCAAATTTGCCGCTGGCATCTTTAACCCAGTAGACTTGCACAGTCTGGACATCAGTCTGTGGCAAAGGCTTTGGCTGCGGTGACTTTGGCAACAGAGCGTTAGGCGTCTGAACCTGTGGCGTCTGAACCTGTGGCGTCTGAACCTGTGGCACTTGTACAGGATTTGGAGGGGGTACGGGTATCACTACAGCAGGAGATTCCGCAGGAATTGGGGAAAGGGGCGGAGCGGTAGTCTGAGCAGAAGACGGCGTATCTGCAGGGGTTGGCGAACGGTTCGCAGTCCACCAGGCAATGCCCCCTCCCGTCAGTAAAGCCAACCCGCAAGCACCGGCAATGACGGCTGTGGAGGCGCGGCGTACTTCTTGTCCATCTTTCATAATACAAATCCTCTTTAGAAATAGAGCGCTTGGGACGGTGAGGAGCGACTCCCGATCAGCTACATTTGTCTATGGTTAGATTCTGGAATTGACACAATTGCATTGCTGCTAGCGAACACTTTATAGCAAGCCCAACATATTCTGAATCCGACTATTGGAATCCTAGACCATAATATAAGATTTCGCCGTGGAGTATGTCACAGTATCTCGATCGGCCTAGTGGCTATATTCTATAGTAATCATAAAAAATTAAAGAATAAAGGAAGAAACAATAAGTAAAAAGCAAGAAGGAAGGCAACGGAGGTAAGGGGGGTAACGGATTTAAGGGATTTAACGGATTGAAGCAGGTCTCTAAAAAAAAATTCCCCAAAACAAAAAGCGCCCCTATTTCTAGGAGCGCTTTTTGTCAATCTCAGACTAAAACTTAGCCATTGATAGAAGGAGCA
>NZ_JAUBOR010000061.1:4370-25959 GCF_036700305.1 Microcoleus sp. Z1_A1 | reverse complement strand
AAACAATTAACAAAAGTTGATAATTAATTAAAGCCGTCAAGCTTATGACGGGGCTTTAGACCCAATTTCTTGGTAAAAGATTTACCTGGGTATGTTAACTTGCGCTGTATCTTGGCACATTGAAAGAATGCGGCGATCGTTTGAGCTAATTGTGCGAATAGAATGCAGATTTGTTAGCTGAGTATTGACTTCAATTGTTTGAACTTTTCCGGCTGAGATTGCCTTCCCGTACAATGTATTTCCCTCAATTTTACCAGTGAAGCACGCAAAGTCCGATCGCGGCGCGTAGATTGCACCAACGACGCGATCGTCCTGGCGTTGAAACACGATATAGTTTTGAAGAACTTGGTTGGGCTGTGGCGAATCTCCGTACAGGTAAATACCATCTGGCAAAGCAGCAACATTAGTCTTCGATGGATTTTGTTGTGCTTGAATGGGTTGTGGCTGAATGCCAACACCAATTAGTGTCAGAGGACAAATAAAGGCTGTTGCCAGTAGTTTCCATTTTCTTTTAATAGATGCAGGTAAGATCATTACTGCTTCTCCTTGCGTCGTCATCTAATATATTAAAACAATCTTCTCTAGTTAATATCTCACTCAGGTTATAATTTCCCTCTGCTAAAATCAGCCGATTGGTATAGATTCTGAACCTGAAAGCTTGCGCTTGTTTAGCACCGAAAACTTTATTTTCCCTTGTCCTCCAAGTGCCTGAGCTGATTTTGATAAAATTAGAGCAGACATAGTTTCTAATCCCACCCCATAAAACACCGATCTAACCTTGATGCCGATGCTTTGGCGGAATTAGATAATTTTTTGGCTAAGGAACCTGTAGCGCAAAGCTAGTTGATCGGGTGGGCGGAAACACTCCGCCCACCCTTCCCAATTTACCAGGCGCTAACTTTTTGTTTGGTAGAGCACAAAACATTCTGGATAACTTCTAGAGCAACAGCTTTAACTACATTAATACTTACACTATTACCCAGTTGATGATAAGCTTTATCATCATTAGGATGCAGAATAAAACTATCGGAAAAACCTTGTAACCGCGCCGCCTCGCGGGGAGTAATCCTGCGAACTCGGTTATGATAGTAAACTCCTAATCTATTAGCATCACTGGCAACAATTGTTACAGAAATTTTATGCAGATCGAGAAATTTATAGACTTCAAAGGAAAAGTTACCGGATACAGGTTTGTATTGATTGTTGTTCCGTTGCAGGTACTTTTTTGTTACCAAGGACTCCAGAATTTCATCGAGATTGGGATGAGCAAAAAAAGTAGCTATTTGCTCTTTAGTTAATAGCTTGCCATCTTGGTCAGCTCCAAATTCTTTATTGCGCCTTTTCAAGATAAAAAGATTCATTAATTCAATTTCGTCTAAACTGCACTCGCCTCGCAAACCCAGTTCCCAAGAATGAATCGAATTGCCACCGCGATAGTCAATTAGCCGCCTACCGTGCAGTCGGCTGAAATCATTGTTAACTATTTGTTTCAAGGCATTAACAAATTCTGGCGAACAATCATATTTTGGATCTGGATTGTCTTCCAAAATATCTGCAACTGTGACAGGTTGACTTAACGGGGAAAATAACGATAGCTGTTGATGACTAGAGGAATGCGAATCTTTTGGGCCTACGTCGGTAATTAGCTTAAATTGGGGCGAAGCATTTAAAATTCCTACTAGGTAAACTCGGACACGGTTCTGAGGTAAGCTAAAGTTAGAGCTGTTAAGCAAGAAATAATCGAAGCTGTAACCTCGGCTTTTGATTTCGCCCTTAATAGTTTCGAGGGTTCTGCCGCCGTCGTGGCTGACAAGCCCCCGCACGTTCTCGAAAATAAATGCTTGAGGTTTAAAGGTATCAATTAACCTGGCAATCTCAAAAAATAGGGTGCCTCTGGTGTCTCCAAAGCCCTCTTTTTTGCCAGCATAGGAGAAAGACTGACAAGGAAATCCCGCTAGTAAAATTTCATGTTCAGGCAGTTTGTCAATTAATCGGATGTCGCCTAAAGGTGTGTCGGCAAAGTTTTTCTGGTAAACTAACTGAGCGTCGGGATTGATTTCGCTGCTTAATACGCATTCTGTTTGCAGATTCAAGGAACGAGCGGCGGATTCAAACGCTAATCTCATGCCGCCTATTCCTGAGAATAAGTCAATAAAACGGATTTTTGGCATAGCCTTAAACTGGGTGGTTAAGATTGATATCTTGCACCATTTTTAACATGAGGCAGAGCGAAAGCATCTGCGTTACCAGGTAGAACCTGGTAACGAGGGGAATCGCACTTTTGCCTATTTTTTGCTAGCCATCCACTTTTGCAGATCGTTAATCGTAAAAACTGTTTCAAAGTCCAATCCAACAGATTGATAAAACTCCGCACCACCTTGCTCTCGATCAATCAGCGACAAAACGCGATCGACCTTATAACCAGCCGCCCGCAGCCTTTCCACCGCCTGCATCGCCGACTTACCCGTCGTCACCACATCCTCCAAAACCGCCACATTCGTCCCCTCTGGCAACAGCGGCCCCTCAATATACGCCATTGTCCCGTGTCCCTTCGTCTCCTTTCTGACAATTAAAGCTGGTATAGGTCGATCGCCCAAAGCCGAAACCACACTCACAGCAGTTACAATCGGGTCAGCACCCAAAGTCAAACCGCCCACAGCTTGCACATCCGACGACAGCATCGACAACAACAAACGTCCCGTTGCCAAAGCACCTTCAGCGTGCAGCGTCACCGGTTTGCAGTTAATGTAATAAGAACTTTTCTGCCCCGAAGACAGCATAAAATCGCCTTCGCGATAGGCAAACTCGCACAGCAAATCTAGAAGTCGATCGCGCAACACCTTTAAATCCGCAGCATCCATAACTCACACCCTATAAAAAACACAAATAATCCGCCGATAATCAGTTTATCAAAAAATTGGGTTGAAAATCCCGTCTTTCGCTTGACCGAAGGCATCCAGGATAAAAGCCCCCGGATTCATTCCAACGCGCCAACTCAGGACCCAGAAATAAAAAACCTGTCTCCGATGAAACTTGCCGAACGTATTTATCTCGCGCAAGTCAATGCTTCAATTCTAAAATCTAAAATCTAAAATCTAAAATCGCTTGACGGCTTTTTGATAGAATAGACATGGTTGTAATTCCCAAGGTGGGCGGTTGTGAAGCGGCTTTTAGTCGGCACCCTCGAACCTGAAAGCTTTTTAAAAGCAAAAAGAAGGGTAGCGAAAACCTTGTAAAACAGAGCTAGGGAATCAACGCATTCTCACGCACCAGAAAATCAATAATTTGTTTCAATCAAGTAGGGTGGGGCACACCCGAACTCTAGGTTCGTATCCTAGTACGCTTTTGGAGATAGACCCTCTGGGGTGGTTGTGAGTTAAGCTCGTCAATTGGTGCAATTGCACGGTTGAAAAGTTTAAGGATTGCCGAAAGGACGCAACATTTTAAGGTCAGTCGCTGAATTAAGAATCCCTGTCCTTTAGGTCAGGGAGTGTCAAATTGGAATCGGAATTAATTAAGGAGGCCCAAATATATGAGTCAAAAATTAAAAAGCCTAAGCGGCGCGTTGATTCTCGCTGTCGCCTCTGCCGCAATGGCATACGTCAAACCAGCTCAAGCACAAACAGAGCGATTTCACCCGATTGCCGACGACTTCAACCGACAATACTTTGAAGCTTCAGGAGACTTTTACCACAACGTCAGCTTGCAAGGTTACTTGGGCGACTATTTAGGCATCGGTTCCCCCAGCGGCGTCGTTGCCTTTCCCGAAAAAGAAATCGAGCGGGATGCTAGTCGCCTCAGCGGCCTTTACCGACGAGTCATGCAGCGGCAAGTTTCCAGCGACCCGATTCTCCGCGTCCCAGATGCCGTCAATCCCTTCGATGCCTCAATCATGGCACTGCCTGCAGCTTGTCAGCTAGGACCTCAACCAAGCGGCTGTTTCCCTACTCCCGGCGGACTCCAAGATCAGTTTACACTTCCAACGCAGCAGCAAAATTCACCGACCGATCAAGGGCCCGTTAGAGGACTTTATCAAGTATCGCCCCCTGGTAGAAATTAACTGCCAGTTCGGTATAAGTTTCCGGTTGCATCCGAATTAATATTACCCACAGTCAGGACACGGCAATGCCCCAGGCGTGTCAAATTAAGCTTTTCGTCCGCTAGTCCTCCCGCCTACCCGGCAGTCCGCCAGGGAATGAATTCCCTGTCTAATAGCGAAAGTCCTCTCAAAGAGGACTGAATAATTCCTTAGTCCTCTTTTAGAGGACTTCAGCTTTGAGGCAGGGGTTTCAACCCCTGTCGGAATATCGGTTTAACGTGTTTGTTGACACCAATGGGCAATGCCGTTTCCTGCAATTAATCGGGCGATAGTTACATCTCTCGCGAGCGCCATCGATTATTTTGGGGTAGGGAAACGGCAATGCCGTGTCCTCCGTTGCTCAGACTTATGATGAAACAATGCTGCCGTCAGGCATGATTGTTCCTTTCAAAATAGCTTCCCCCAAATTCGCTCCCGCCAAGTTCGCTCCCCGGAGATTTGCCCCGGTCAAATTAGCCCCTCTCAAATCAGCTTTGCCGAGGTTTGCCCACCGGAAATCTGCCGCGCTCAACTGTGCAAAACAGAGATTTGCCCGGAAAAGATATGCTGCTGTGAAGTGAGCTTCCGCGAGGTTAGCTTTAGAGAAATTGGCTGCATAGCAATGTGCTTCAATCAATTCGGCTTGAGTCAGATTGGCTTGACTGAGATTAGCACAGTTGAGGTTCGCGCCCATCGCATTAACTCGAAACATCACCGCACCGATTAAATTCGCCTCTCCAAAATCGGTTTGTTGGAGATTGGCACCGCTAATGTCCGCCCCAATTAAATTAGCACCGCTCAAATCAGATCCTCTGAAGTCAGCCGCTTGGAGGTTGGTTCCAGTTAAATTAGCTTTAATTAAATTAGCTTCCAGCAGTTGCGCTCCTGCAAGATTTGCTAAACTAAAATTAGATTCTGCGAGGTTTGCCGCAATTAATTTAGCCTTAAACAAATCTGTTTTAAAAAGGTTCGAGCGCCAAAGATACGCACCTCTGAGATTTGCTTCGGCGAGGTTAGCTTCGCTGAGATCCGGCTCTATATTTGGGTTGAGACTTCTCCATTCAATCCAACTAACTGCACCTTTTTTTAACAGCGCTAAATGCTGTGTATTTGCCATAATTACATCTCCTTTAACGGCTATTCCTTGCGACCAACAATTGCTGGATTTTCTCGACCCGTCACGTTTTCCACCGCCGCAATTGCTGCCTGGGAACCTGCTATAATATCTCGTTCTGCGCCGCCGAGGTAAAGCCGTCCGAAACTGCCTACAGCCTGAACCTCTAAGATGTTAATAGATGCGCCTTTTTCTGCTTCATTGGCCGCCAGCGCTGCATAGGCCGCCGGTTCTACTTCTAAGACGTAAAGCGTTTGTCCCGCCAGCAGCAACTGTCCGCGGCGGGTGCGGTTAATTAATTGTGTTTGGTGGGGGTCAATATTGCGAATAATTTGACTGGAAATCACTCGCGGTTTGATACCTTCTTCTCTGCGGAGTCCGATGAATTCTAGAATTGCTTTGCCTGCGGCCCGCGTTTCCCCCTGCTGACTCGAGTGTACTTCCAGAAGGCCGTACAAGCGTTCGACTATCTGCACTCCCGGGCGCACGGAGGCAGATTTGAGGGCGACATCGGTAATTCGGTTAATTTCGATACCGGGCGAGATTTCTATCCACAGCGACGCATCCCCCGGCAGCGGCAAGAATCCGGCGGCGACTGTGCCGATGTATGCTGCGTGCTGTGGCTGCAAGTTGTCTAGAAATACGTAGCTGCGTAGCTCTATACCCAAAAGTTTCTATCTCCGTCGATCGAGTTCCAACACTTATCTGTGCAATATCTGAGTTTACCTTTTTTTGTCAACAACACCTTGTCTATTGTCGAGACTGTCGCACTGCCTCACAACCGGGTGAGGTGTCAATCGATTTTAGATTTTAGATTTTAGGTTTTAGATTGAAGCATTGACCTTACGGATAAATACGTTCGGCAAGTTTCATCGGATATAGGTTTTTTATTTCACCGGTCCTGAGTCTGCTTTCGGAATGAATCACGTGGCGGGTATCCTGGATGCTTTCGGTCAGACCCGCTATTTCTAGTGTCGGAGTGCCTCTGCGAGCAATTTTTAATTTTGTGCGCCTGCTAAAAATTTGATATCAATCTGTAGTTATACGTGGAACTTAGCAATGTTTACCGCTAGAGATGGATTTAACTTTAAAAGCCAATCGATATAGTTTTGATAGTTAAAGATTTTAGCCAACAGAGAGCATTTGAATTATGAAACGTTCTGATTTATCCAAAGCAATCGGTGCAGGTATTATAGCTGCTGGGTTAGCCCTAGCACCAGCTCATCTGCCTGCTTCAGCTCAGACAGATACAACTGGCGGTACTAACAACACTACAACCACCACCACTCCTCGCTCCGATGTCTACAATGCTGAGAACGATCGCGATTTTGATTGGGGATGGTTGGGATTGTTAGGTTTGTCTGGTTTGTTGGGCTTGATTCCCCGCAAACGTGAAGAAAATGTCCGCTATACAACTACAACCAGCGATCGCGAGCCTGCCGTGCGAAGTGACTACCGCTAAGAATTGAGTCTTAGTGCTGTGGGCATCATGCAGGGACAGGATGTTTTAACCTGTCCGACTAGCACCAATAATCATCAAAAAACCTCCATCTGTGAGGTTTTTTTATTGGAGATGATGCGCGATCGATCGACGATTAAATTGGTTACATCTGAGATATTGTACCATTGTCAATCAGATTTTTATGAACAGGCCGGAAAGCCTGTTCATAAAAATGGTGCAATATCTCAGATATAAGCGGAATTGAGATGATTAACTTCTTCCTATCTTCTTCCCTCCCTCCTTTGCGTTCTTTGCGTCTTCGCGGTTCATTAAATAAATACTTTTCCGACACAAAAACACTTTAAACAATGTTTTTGCCCGATCGCTCGAGTACCTCCCCAATCGCCTGCACCAACTTGTCGGGGTCTAAAGGCTTAGCAATGTGGCGCCAGAACCCCGCAGCCAGGGCCTGCTGATAGTTAATTTCTCCAGCATAAGCCGTGAGGGCGATCGCCGGAATCCGTCCCCCTTTGTCGGGCGCCAGAGCCCGAACCTGTCGCATCAACATATAACCGTCAGTGTCGGGCATTCCAATATCGCTCAACAGCAAATCCGGCACAGACTCAGTTAAAACCGCCAAGGCATCGGCCGCGTTAGCAACTGCTGTAACACTTGCCCCACACTCCTCAAGCAGAAAAACCACTAAATCTAGCGCATCGGCCTCATCATCCACCGCTAACACCTTGACACCGCTCAAATTGAAGGATTGATCCGGCGACGCAGTTCCCGCAGGACTTGTCTGAGACTGGATCGGCATCAGAGGTATCCTGACAGTCAAGGTTGCACCTTGTCCTTCGCCGGGACTGTCAGATTTCACTGTACCGCCGTGGAGTTCGACGAGATGGCGGACGATCGCCAATCCTAAACCCAATCCGCCAAACTTGCGCGTCATCGAGCTGTCAGCTTGCCGGAAGTAGTCGAATACATAGGGCAGAAAATCAGGTTCGATACCTTTTCCCGTATCAGTTACAGTAATTTGGGCCAAGGTGTCCACCCGATCGAGAACGACTTGGATTTTGCCCGACGGCGGGGTGAACTTGACGGCATTTGACAGCAAATTCCAGACTACCTGCTGAAGTCTGCCCGCATCGCCCAACACCGGGCCCAGATCCGGTGCAAATTGAGTGGTGATTTGAATCGACTTGACTTGGGCCGCCAGACGCACCGTTTCAATAGCAGCGCCGATGACCTCGGCTAAATCCACAGGTGCAATATTCAAGCTAACCTTGCCTTGCAGAATCCCCGACACGTCGAGCAAATCTTCGATAAGCTGGGTTTGCAGTTTGGCGTTGCGCTCGATCGTCTCTAAGGCATAACGCTGCTTTTGGGGTGTCAGAAGATTCGATTGCAGCAGCTTCGCCCAGCCCATAATCGGGTTTAAGGGAGTCCGCAATTCGTGGGACAAAACAGCCAAAAATTCGTCTTTGACGCGGTTAGCCTGTTCTGCCTCTTCCCGCGCTGCCTTTTCCCGTGCTAGAAGGCTTTCCCGTTCTGCTTCTGCAACTTTGCGATCGGTAATATCGGTGTTAGTGCCACACCAGCGCAGCACCTGGCCTTGCTCGTCGCGAATCGGCACGGCGCGGGAGAGAAACCAGCGGTACGATCCGTCTTTGCCCCGTAAGGGGAAAGTATCTTCCCAGAGTTCGCCTGTTTCAATGCAGCGCCTAAATTTTTCCACAACGCCATCGAGGTGTTCCGGGTGGTGCACCTTTTGCCAGCCCCAGCCTAGCATTTCTTCTAGGGTGGTGCCTGTGTAGTCAAACCAGCGTTTGTTATACCAGAAAATCCCCCCAGCAGCATCTGTCATCCAAGCCAACTGAGCGATGTTGTCAGCTAGAGCGCGGAACCGAGCCTCGCTTTCGTGCAGCTCATGCAGAGCTCGCGCGTGCAGGATCACCGTCCAGAGGCGAGCCACCACTTCTTGCATCAGCCAAACTTCATCGGGCCGCCAGTGCCGCACCACCCTTGATGTCACCAGCAAAAGAGCCACCCAGCGCCCTTCCTGAAGGCAGGGAACATCGACCAAAGCGCGAATACAAACGGCACCGTAGTTATCGAATAAATGCGCTGTATGGGGGTAAGTAGCGATATCTGAGATGACAAGGGTTTGACCTGCCATAGACAGAGCTTTCAGTTCTGGCGTCTTAAAGTCTGAGATTTGATAGGTGCCGGCGGCGCTGGCAATGTCGGACTGGTGCCAGTCTTGGTGGACAATTGCCCGATCGGCTTCTAAATCGATTTCGTGCCAGATGCAGCGATCGACCTTTAAATATTCTCCCAGACTTTTCATGGCTTCCCACAACATTTCTGTGGGGTTGAAGCGCTGTCGCAAGCGGGCTTCGAGATCGGAGAGAAACTGCTCGTTGAGTTGGGCTTGTTTGCGATCGTGAATATCGGTGTTTGTGCCGATCCACTCGACAATCTGCCCCCCTGCGTCGCGAATTGGCACGGCGCGGGACAAATGCCAGCGTTCCATTTGGTCTGCTGCCCGCCGCAGGCGCAGCTCAATTTGATAAACTTCTCCGCTGATTAGACATTCTTCCCAGCGGGCCCAAGATTCTGCCAAATCCGAGGGCGGGACTAGGTATTGCCAATTGCTTTGAGCGGCTTCCTCGTAAGACATTCCCAGATATTCCAACCATTGTTGTTGATTGGTAAAGCGAATTTCCCCGCCGGAACTTACGTTCCAAAGCAGGTGGGGCAGCGACTCAGCGAGGAAGCGAAAGCGGCGGTCGCTTTCTGCTAAGCTTTCTTCTGCTCGTTTGCGATCGTCAATATCAATGCCGATACCAGCCCATTGCACCACCTTTCCCTTCCTGTCTTTGACGGGTACAAGTCGCGCTAGATGCCAGCGGTAATTACCATCAAACCTGCGTACCCGACACTCGAATTCGTAGGCTTCCCCGGCTGCAATCGCAGGAGTGCGCGTGGCGACAACTGCTGGCAGATCATCAGGATGAAATAATTGCAGCACCGGCGCAGGCATCGGCAATTCTGGCCTCATGCCCGTATAGGTTTTCCAGTGTTGGTTGCAAAACTCTAACCTGCCGTCGGCGGTGTTGATCCACATTAATTCCGGGACGCCATCGGCGAGGGTGCGGTAGAGATTTTCGCTGTGCCGCAGTGCTTCTTCTATTTGCCGGCGCTCGGTTTTGTCCTGCATAATTTTCAGGAAACCTTGCACCTCGCCTGCTGCGTCGCGCAGGGGCATCACCAGCCCGCTGCCCCAAAAGCGGCTGCCGTCTTTGCGGAGGTGCCAGCGCTCGTTTTCTCCTTTTCCTTGAGTCAGGGCGCTGTGCATTTCTGCTTCCGGCATCCGGGCTGCTGAGTCTTCTGGGGTGAAGATGATGCGTCCGTGCTGCCCGACGATTTGGGCTTCGGAATAGCCCAGCAATCTCTGGGCCCCTGCGTTCCAACTGGTAATGTGTCCGTCGGTGTCAATGGTGAAGATGGCGTAGTCTTTGGCGCTGTCGAGAATCAACTGCAGGTGGGTTTCACGATCGCACAGTGCTGCTTCTGCTTGTTTACGCTGGGTAATGTTGCTGGTGAAGCCGACTATTTTGGTCGCTTCACCTTGCTGGTTGCGGATCGAACAGCCGCGCTCCGAAACCTCGATCCAGCGCCCGTCTTCGTGCTGAACTCGGTACTCGATTTCATAGCGATCGGGAATATTCAAGATTGATTGCCCCCCGGCTTGGATGCGTGCCAAATCGACGGGATGGATGCGTTCTCTCCACCACTCTGCTGTTGCCGGTGCATCCTCTGGGCAGACACCGACGATCGAGCACAGTCCCTGGGAACGGTAAACTGAGTTTGCTGCCAAATCCCACTCAAACACCATGCCGTCGATCGCCCTTGTAGCTAATTGGAAACGGTTGTAGCTTTCTTGCAAGGCGAGTTCTGCCATTTTGCGAGCGGTAATTTCCTGTACCACGATATGAATCCCCACAATCTCTGGGCCCCTGTCTCTGAGCGGCCACCAATTCTGGAGCCAAGTGCGAACAACTGTGGGTTGATCCCTAGTTGCACCGGTGAGTTCATAATTCCGGATCGGTTCTCCGGTGTCTAGAAGGTGTCCCAACAAAGGTTCGGCTGTGTCTGCCCAGTCGGGGACAATTTCGCGCAGGGTATGGCCGATGTGCCTTTCTACTGCCAAGCCGTTCATTTGGGCAAACCGCTGGTTGATCCGCACGAACCGCAAATCTGTGTCTAAAACGGCTAAACCCACGGGAGTTGTTTGGTAGAGCGACTCTATCTCTACAAGTTGACGCCGCACGGTTTGTTCGCTTTCTTGTAGGGCGAGTTCGGCTTTTTTGCGATCGGTAGCATCAAATAATACTCCGATAAACCGCACTGCTTCGCCTGCTGCGTCGTAGAGATAGCGCCCGAACGCGCTCAACCAGCGGATTTCTCCGTTGTCGGCGCGGATGATCCGGTATTCGGGGGAGTAGAGCGATCGGGTTTGCCGAGCTGTTTTGGCTGCTTGCATGACTTGCTTGAAGTCGTCTGGATGCACGCAGTTTTCCCACACAACCGCGCTTGCTTCCCCGCCTGGTACCGGTTGGCAGCCCAAAATGCTGAAATGGGTCGCCGACCAAATTACTCGATTTGTTCGCACGTCTAAATCCCAGGTTGCCATGCCTGAGCCTTCGATGGCGATGCTCAAACGTTCTTCGCTTTGTTTTAAGGCAATTTCTGTTTGTTTACGCTCGCTGATATCTGTGAGGGAACCCACGGCGCGCACGGGATTGCCTGACTCGTCCCAAATTGCTCGCCCTCTGGCTAAAACCCATTTGTAGCGCCCGTCCCCACAACGGATGCGGTACTCGCAGCAGTAATGTGAGGTTTCTCGATGCAAGTGCTGCTGCCAATTGCTTTGCACGATCTCCACATCATCGGGATGAACGTAGCTCAAATATTGGCTAAAGTTTTTGACATCTTCGGGCCCACGTTCCAAAATCTCTAAAAAGCGATCGCTCACTACAGAGCAATTTGTTTGCAGGTTGCGATCCCAAATCCCGTCGTTGTTGCCGGCACAGGCTAGCTGCCAGCGTTCTTGGCTTTCTCGCAAAGCTTCTTTGGTTTGATTGGCGCGATCGATTTGTATGGCGGCAACGGCAAAGTCTGCTAGGGCGATCGCGATCTGCAAGTCTTCGGCATCGAACTGGCGATCGTCCTCGTGAGATACAATCCATATTGCCCCCAGCGATTGATTTTCTGCTTGCAGTGGCACGACTAACGCTTCGGCGATCGGCAATTCTAACTGTTGTAAGTCGGTAAAATATTGTTCGGGAGCAAAGTAAAGCTGGGGAGTTTGGCGATCGATCCCGGTGCCCGACAAACGCAATTTGCGGGGTGTGTTTTTATGTTCTGCTGCTTCCCACGCTCCCGCTAAGGCCTCCCACCGAAAGATTTGTTCGGAAGTTGCATTTTCTTCTAGCAAGCAGACTCCGACGCTTCCGGCGTCGCACAAATCTTGAGCGATCGCAACGAGTGTTTTTAGCAGCCTGTGCGGTGAGGTTGCCAATTGTCGAGCCAGCGTTTGCAGCGCTCGGTTTTCTGCTTTTCGATCGTGTGATCGAGGGATGCGGCGCGACAGTTCATCGGCGATCGGAATGTCGGTTAAATTAGTTTGTGGGGTGTGCCAAGCTTCCATCAATTAGTGGTCTCTATGTCTTTCGGTCTGAGCTGGCGAGCGTATATCAGCGCCCTCTTCAACCATCTGCTACAAATTATAGCATTTACCCAGAGACAAAATTAGTTATCTATCTTGGTAATTACTTTTTATTTTTCAGGCTAGTGGATTGCCTTAGTTGCCTTTACTCTTGTCGCCGCCTTATGCACAATTTCATTCCAGAATCGCGCTTTTTTCCATATCTGACTTGGAGAGAAATTCAGTCTATGCCGGATAAGGAAAATACTGTGATAATTCTGCCGCTAGGTGCGATCGAACAGCACGGCCCTCATTTGCCTTTAATTGTAGATGCGGCAATTAGCGCGGCAGTTACAGGCAAAGCCCTGGCAAAGTTAGAGGCAAATATTCCCGCCTATGCTTTGCCGCCTTTGTACTATGGTAAGTCGAACGAACACTGCCATTTTCCCGGTACAATTATGCTCAGTGCTCAGACACTTTTAGCAGTAATCGGCGAAATTGCAGACAGTATTTATCAGGCTGGATTTCGGAAATTAGTGTTAATGAATGGTCACGGCGGACAGCCACAGGTGATGGAAATTGCGGCGCGGGATATTCATCAAAAATATCAGGATTTTTCGGTTTTTCCGCTGTTTGTTTGGCGCGTTCCTAATGTGGCTGCTGAATTATTAACTGCCAAGGAGTTGGAGTTGGGAATTCACGCGGGTGATGCAGAAACGAGTTTGATGTTGTCAATTTTGCCCGAACAGGTGAAAATGGAACTGGCAGTTTGCGACTATCCGCAGGGTTTACCAACAGAGAGTTTGCTGAGTATGGAAGGGAATTTGCCTTTTGCTTGGCTGACGCGAGAGTTGACTGAAAGCGGTGTGTTGGGCGATGCGACGGCGGCGACGAAAGAAAAAGGATCTCGTATTCTCGAATCTCTCTCTGACGGCTGGGCACAAGTTATCAAAGATGTTTACAAATTTCGCCAGCCGCGTAGTAATTAAAAATTAAGAATTAAAAATCAAAAATTGTTCTAATTCGTGTCAAAATGAGTCTAAGAAATTTTTTGAGTTGGAAAACTAACGATGAGTGTAAATTCTAAATTGCAGCGCGCTTTTGAGCAAGGTCGCGCCCTGAAAATTATCAGCGGTTTAAATAATTTTGATGCCGCCAACGTTGCTGCTGTCGTCAAAGCAGCGGATCTCGGCGGTGCTTCCTTTGTCGATATTGCTGCCGATCGCGATTTGGTATTGATGGCAAAACAGTTGACAGATTTGCCAATTTGTGTATCTGCTGTGGAACCGGAAAAGTTTGTGCCTGCGGTAGAAGCTGGGGCTGATTTGATTGAAATTGGTAACTTTGATGCTTTCTACGCAGAAGGCCGCCGCTTTGAAGCTGAGGAAGTTTTGCAGTTGACTCGCGAAACTCGATCGCTATTTCCAAACATCACTCTTTCTGTGACAGTTCCCCACATTTTGACACTCGACAAACAAGTGCAATTAGCAATTGAATTAGTCAAAGCTGGGGCTAACATCATCCAAACCGAAGGTGGCACTAGCGCTCAACCAATTCACGCTGGCACCTTGGGATTAATTGAAAAAGCAGCGCCTACTTTGGCCTCCGCTTTTGAAATTTCCCGCGCCGTATCCATCCCCGTACTCTGCGCTTCCGGTATCTCCAGCGTCACCGCACCCCTCGCTATTGGAGCCGGTGCTGCGGGTGTTGGTGTCGGTTCTGCTGTTAGCCAGCTTAATAGCGAAGTGGCGATGATTGCGGCTGTTCGCAGTTTGGTTGAAGCTTTGGCTTTGGTTTCGCGATCGCACTTGCCGGCTTCCATTTAATTAAGAAGGAAGAAGGAAGAAGGAAGAAGGAAGAAGGAAGAAGGAAGAAGGAAGAAGGAAGAAGGAAGATTTTTCCCATCCCTCGCTCTTCCCCTTCTCCCAGTCTTCGCCTCTTCCACTCCCCCACTCTTTCACTTTTCCACTCTTCCTTAATAATTGATAAACCACACGGCATAATCATCTAATAACTGATTGTTTCGGGAGATTACATCAACGGATTCTAACTCTGATAAAGGCAACATAAACTTTTGGCGATCGCTGACGCGCTGCACTTCCACAAATATGCCTTCTTCCTGAAGCACCAAATCCTCCAACCGATTAATTGTGAATCTATCAGTATAAGAAGGTTGAGTTTTTTTGAGCCGTGCATATTCTTTTTTGCTGCCGGAACCCATTGTATATTCTTCTTCCCATTCAAACTCTTCTATGCCGGTAACGTGGCAGGGTAGTTGAATATTTTGCTTGATGTACTCTAGATATTTGACGGAATTTTTTAGGCTGAAATCAATATTTTTTGACCCCAAAATTTTACTGATTTTAGTTTCAAATTGCTTGGTATTAAATGGGAGATTTTCATCGAGATGCGCTAACATTTCTGGATCGAACCCCGCTCTCAATTCGGATAATTCCTCCAGCAGCCTCTGAAAGTCGTTGACCGGTTTGGGTCTTCTGCCTGCTACAATGGTTTCATCAAGCTGAACTGGAGGAAGTTCGGATTGTGAAGGAAGGGATTGGCTTTGCTCTGGGCGATCGTCCACTTTAGATTTGTTAACTTTAGATTTGTTAACTTTAGGCTGGTTAAGTTTAGGCTTGTTAAATTTAGGCATCGCTCGGTCTCGCTGGCTCGGTTTATCAATAAAGTATATCTTGGCAGAAGTACATTGTGTCTGATAGGAGGAAGCTGTAATGCAACTACTGAAATCACCTGATGAATCGCCAGTCTATCAAGGACAATTCGGCGAGTTTACGATTACTCAAAACGATCGCACGGGAGTGTTGATTTACCGCGCCGGATTGGGGGTGGCGGCGCTGTGTTTTGCGATCGGCACTACTCTGGTGCTGCAACAGGGCGACAACCCGATGGCAATCCAAGCTGTAACGCCTGTTTTTGCTTGTTTCTGGATAGCTTTAGGCGTCAGCTTGGCAACTATTCACATTTACATGATTGCGCTGCACCGCACACTACAGGCGTTTTGGGCGATCGGCGGCGCGGCAGCATTGTTTGTCGCCCTACAAAGCAGCCAACCTCTAGCTTTAGCAGTGTACGAACATCCCGCCACATTGTGGGGAATTGGCTTTACTTTTGCAGCCTTAAATGGCATTTATTTTAAGGAAGCATTCTGCTTTAATCGCCTCGAAACTAAGTTTTTGACTCCGGGAGTCCCTCTGTTAATTTTAGGACATATTTTCGGATTTTTGTCAGCCGAAAATGAACAATTTTTGCTGGCTGTTTGGGCGGCTTTGTTTATCATCTTTGCTGTGCGTAAGTTTTTTCAACCAATGCCGCAGGATATCGGGGATAAAAGCGTTTTTGAGTATCTGAAACACCAATAATTTGGGAATGGGGCATTGGGAATGGGGCATGGGGCATTGGGAAATTCTATCACTTTCCCACTATTTCCCTCTTTCTCAGTCTCGCCGAATCTGCCTCCATAGCCTAAAACATCTAGAGCTAGTTAAAATGAGAATTCGTCTAATCCGCCGCCGAGAAATGTGGGCAGTTACCAAGGAAGGTTGGGTAATTGCTCTGATGGGATTAATAATTGCAATGATCTTAATTCTCACAAATATCCATCCGTTTTTGGCGGTAAATGCGCCGATTAAAGCAGATGTTTTGGTTGTCGAAGGCTGGTTGCCCGATTATGCGATCCAAAGTGCGATCGCCGAATTCAAAAAAGGCGAATACCGCCAATTAGTTACCACAGGAGTTCCTTTAAGTAAAGGCTACTATCTTGCTGAATATAAAAATTATGCCGAACTAGCTGCCGCGACTTGTATTGCGCTAGGATTTGATAAAAACAAAGTAGTAGCAGTACCAGCAGCGAGTGTTCTCAAACACCGCACTGCTGCTTCTGCGATCGCACTTCAGGATTGGCTAGGTGCTTCTGCCATAAAAGTTGAGTCAATTAATCTTTATTCTTTTGGCCCTCACGCCCGCAGAAGTTGGATTATTTTCAAAGAAGTGCTGAATCCTGACATTAAAGTCGGGATTATAGCTGCTGAACCGCAAGATTACAATCCCCAAGAATGGTGGAAATCGAGCGAAGGTTTTCGGACTGTGATCGGAGAAATTATTGGTTATATTTACGTGCGTTTCGTTGATTGGAAAGCTTAGGAATGAGAATTAAATAACTTCCACTCTTGAAAGTGGGATGGGCTATAAGAGCCCGTCATGAGTGGACGGGCTATAAGAGCCCATCCCACAATAACAATTAAAATTGTAAGTTATTTAATTCGCGATCCTTAGCCAGTAATTGTCAACCTCCCTCTTAATTCCCTTCGCCTTCTTAGCGCCTTCGCGGTTCGTAAAAAATATTTATAGCAATCTTTGCAGGAGTAGTATTTTTTTGCCCCACCCCAACCCTCCCCGCGGGTTCGGGGAGGGAGTAAGAAATTTACAAATGATTTAGGATTTCTATATATTCAACCAAAAATGATAAAATTATTTTCATATAAGTTGAGGGTAACTCCTTGGTAGAAGAACGCGCTTACTGGTTGGCATGGTCGCAAATTAACGGTATCGGGCCGATTTTGTTGCAAAGATTGCACCAAAATTTCAATAGTTTGGCAGAAGCTTGGACGGCAAAACCAGTAGATTTCATGCGAGTCGAAGGGTTTGGTAAGCAGATAATTGAAACAATTTCCCAAGAACGAACTAAACTCAATCCTGAAGAATTTCTCGAAAAACATCTTATAAAAAATCCCAGTTTTTGGACGCCCGCCGATTCAGATTATCCCCGCTTATTATTGGAAATTCCCAATCCGCCACCAGTGTTGTATTATCGCGGTAATGTCGATCGCAAAGAGAATCAAGGAATTACGCCGACGGTGGCAATGGTTGGTACTCGCAGCCCAACGGAATACGGCAGAAGGTGGACTCGCAAAATTAGTACGGCTTTAGCTAGAAGCGGTTTTACTGTGGTTTCGGGATTGGCGGCGGGCATTGATACAGAGGCTCATACAGGCTGTTTGGAGGCGGGAGGAAGGACTTTCGCAGTGGTGGGGACGGGGGTAGATATTGTATATCCTAAACAAAATGAGAGGTTGTGCGATCGCATTTTGCAGCAGGGATTGGTAATTAGTGAATATCCGGCGGGGACTCAACCGAATAGGACTAATTTTCCGCGCCGAAATCGCATAATTGCTGGCTTAAGTCGCGCTACAATAGTGATAGAAGCTCCGCATAAATCTGGTGCTTTAATTACTGCTTATCAAGCGAATGATTTTTGTCGGGATGTGTATGTTTTGACAGCAAGATTGGATGATGAGCGTTCCTTTGGGTGTTTGGAGTTGCTGAGTAAAGGTGCTCATCCGATTCTGCCGAGTAGCGATCGACACTTAAGCGAAGACAGGCTGTTGGAAATGCTCGGAGCTATGCCAAAATTGGATAGAGCCGAGCAGTTGTCGCTATTTCCTCCAAATCCGACGGTTGAGAAGCAAGGGCCGCCGTTGGAGCCGGAATTGGCTAAGGTGTTAAGTGCGATCGCATCTGGGCCGATTTCTTTTGATGTAATTGTGGAAGCAGCGGGATTAGAAGCGGGAACGGTTTCTAGTATACTTTTGCAGTTGGAATTGTTGGGATTAGTTTCGCAGTTACCGGGAATGCGATATCAGCGGTGCTGATTTGGAATGTTAGATTAAATCCGCATTTTATACAGATACTCGGCGGTTGAAACCGCGTCTACACAGACAAAATCCCCCTGCGCGGATTGAAGGCAACGGAGGACACGGCATTGCCGTTTCCCTACCCTAAAATAATCAATTTTCCTCGCTCGGATTTAAGCATCACGCGATCGATTGTAGGGACAAGGCACAGCCGTATCCTGATTTCGGGTAATGGGTAAAATCAACCGGATTGGATGATGAAATTGCCCGATTGGGCGATCGGATATAACGATCGATAACACGGCAATTGAGGACACGGCAACAGCGCAATTGGTGTCAACTTAAGGTAAAACCGATAGTCCGACAGGGAATTTATTCCCCTGGCGGACTGACGGATGAGCGAGAAGACTAACGGACTAAAAGCTTAAGTTGACACTAATGGGCAATGCCGTTTCCCTGCCCAATTCTCAAATCAATCCGAAATTAGCAGCACTAATACTGCTAGCAGAAACTCCAGCCAGAGAAGCTAAAATCTCCCCAGTTTGTGCAAACCGGATTAAAGTCGAACCGCTATCTTGAGCAATAGCCAATTGCGAGAAACTCAACCCGTTACCCAATACTAACAAGTCTTGACCGACTTCAAAATCAGTAATCGTATCAGTACCGGAATTGGTAGAGAGTAGGAACTTATCTACTCCCATTCCTCCTACCAAAGTATCAATTCCCAAACCGCCCGACAGTAAATCATCGCCCTTACCTCCGTAAAGAATATCATTACCATCATCGCCATTCAAGATATCAGCACCACGGTTGCCAAACAAGACATCATCACCGCTACTTCCCAGGATTGTATCGCTACCTTTGCCACCAAAAATAGTGTCATTCCCCAGAACTCCATCGAGGGAATCATTGCCCCTCATGCCCATCAATACATTATTCGCGCTGTCGCCACTCAGGATATCGTCGCCATTTGTACCGAGAATTGCATTCGGGGAATTGCTGCCCAAATCAGCATCGCCGCTGACAACAGGAGTTGCAATCCCAACAGGCAATACTACAGATTCAATTCTGCTATCTAAAGCAGTACCAGTATTGTCAGCAACTAGCTGGGAAATAGGTTTATTTCCCGTACCAACTTCTTTGAAGTCTTGAGTGGTTGGGCCCAAGGCTACTTGTTGGAGGCGGGCAAGTGATTCAGGAATTGATGTTCCTGTTGGGTTGGAGACAGCCGCATCAATGCGTTGATTGGCTGTTGCCATTACTGTCGCGGATTGCGATGTAATTTGGCTGACTTGTTGAGAGTTGAAACTGGGGTCTATTTGCTGGATTTTAGCGGCTGCTTGCTGAATGATTGGTTCTAAGGCTGCGGCATTGCTGAGGTTTAAGACTGTACCGGATTCAATTTGAGCCGTAATTGAACTGACAACAGCTTTGACAATATCGTTGTTAGCTGCACTGGAAGCACCGTCAATTAAACCGCTAGTTTGGGTGATGAAGTTTTGGACTTTCACCATTGCGGATAAGACTTCGACTCCCCCTGGTTGGTTGTTGTTCGTCGCTGCTATTGGATCTAAGCTAGTTAGGTCAACTTCAGCGGGGAGAGAAAGGGCGGCTTTGACTAAAGATTGAGCTTCTTCGGGTGCAATTCCTTTGTCGGTTAAGTCGGCGACTAAACTGGTTAGGAGTGTTACTACACTTGCATCTGGTGGTGCGGTGAGTGGTGTTTCTAGGGGTAAGCCGGTGGCGGTGTCAATGCCTCCTATGACAACTAAATTGCCTTCTGATGGGTCGATTTCTCCGTTTTTGTTGGTGTCGAAAATCTCGAAGGGGATGTTGAGATTAAACTCACCGTTGCTGTTAGTGGTGGTGGATGGTTCGTTGGTGTCAAGGACGCCATTTTTGTTGGCGTCTAGGAACACAGTTGCACCGGAGATATAACCGTCAATTGCCAGGCCCTGAATGCCCTCGAATCTCCGCAAGTGGAAGGAGTCGGTGGCAGTGGCGCCGGCATTGTCCGTTGCTGTCACCTTAATTTGCAAATCGAAGTTTGAGGGGACATTACCAGCATTCAAATCCACGCTAAAGGTCAGCGTATTCGGGTCGAACTTAAGCCAATCGGGTGGAATGATGGTGTTGGTATTGGGGTCGAAGGTCAGCCCATAGAGGGAGAGCAATTGCGGGTCTGGAATTATTGAGTAGGAGTAAGTGAGACTGTCACCTGGATCGTCATCGGTAAACGTGTCCGAAGCAAGAGTTACATTGAAGTCGCCGCGGGGATTGAGACCACGTTGATTCGAGAGGGAATTACTCACCCGCGGCGCGCGGTTGTTTAGTGTAGATTCAGCATCGATAATTTTCAGACTGGCAGTGTTTTGGGTGCCAATAATGGCATTATCCCGATTGGTGATCTGAAACGCAATTTCTTCTGTTCCTTCAACTTGACCATCCGGAAAAACGTCAATTGTGAAAGTTTTGGTATTTTCGCCTGGGTTAAAGGTGAGTTCAGGAGAGAAATTGGGGGGAACGTTCCAATCTGTTCCCAAAGTCGCTGAACCAGTAGGACGTTCTAGGTACACCCTGGAAAAGTTGTTTAGATTCCCAGTGCGAGTGAGAGTAATTTGTTTCTGAACGATTCCTGTGCGACTTTCATTGACTTGGTAAGTAGCTGGGGAAAAATTAATTGTAGGAGGCCCCTCTGCATCGAAAATTTGCACAGTAGCAGTGTTTTGGCTGCCAATAATGGCATTATCCCGATTGGTGATCTGAAACGCAATTTCTTCTGTTCCTTCAACTTGACCATCCGGAAAAACGTCAATTGTGAAAGTTTTGGTATTTTCGCCTGGGTTAAAGGTGAGTTCAGGAGAGAAATTGGGGGGAACGTTCCAATCTGTTCCCAAAGTCGCTGAACCAGTAGGACGTTCTAGGTACACCCTGGAAAAGGTGTTTAGATTCCCAGTGCGAGTGAGGGTAATTTGTTTCTGAACGATTCCTGTGGGACTTTCATTGACTTGGTAAGTAGCTTGGGAAAAATTAATTGTAGGAGGCCCCTCTGCATCCAAAATTTGCAAGGTAGCAGTGTTTTGGGTGCCGATCTTGACATTAACCCCCCCATTGGCGATCCGAAACGCAATTTCTTCTGTTCCCTCAAATTGACCATCCGGTAAGATGTCAATTGTCAAAGTTTTGCTATTTTCGCCTGGGTTAAAGGTGAGTTGAGGAGAGAAATTGGGCGGAACTTTCCAATCTATTCCCCCACTCGCTGAACCAGTAGGAGGTTCTAGCCACACCGTGGAAAAGTTGCTTAGATCCCCTGTGCGAGTGAGGGTAATTTGTTTCTGAACGATGCCTGTGGGACTTTCATTAACTTGGTAAGTAGCTGGGGAAAAATTTACCGTGGGAACACTAAGAATCTGATTGTTAGGTTCCGTTATTCCCAAAGGAGTTTCATTAGATTTCGGTAATCCGATCGGGAATATGTTTGGGTTCCCTGTTCCTGTCGTGACTGGTGTCGGCGTTGTCGTGACTGGTGTCGGCGTTGTCGTGACTGGTGTCGGCGTTGTCGTGACTGGTGTCGGCGTTGTCGTGACTGGTG
>NZ_JAUBOR010000061.1:0-4270 GCF_036700305.1 Microcoleus sp. Z1_A1 | reverse complement strand
TCGGCGTGGGTGTCGGAGTACCAGTTGTCGGCGTCGGCGTCGGCGTCGGAGTACCAGTTGTCGGCGTTGGCGTCGGCGTCGGAGTGCCAGTTGTCGGCGTTGGCGTTGGCGTCGGCGTCGGCGTCGGAGTTGGCGTCGGCGTCGGCGCTACATCGTTATCGGCGATCGCCACTGTCACCCCTGGAACCACAACCTCATTATACTTAGCATCACCACCACTCACACTGTGAGTGATAGTACCGCTGTGCGCGCCTTCGACAACCGTATCATCAACAGCTTTCACCGTAACGGGTTGAACGACATTCCAATTATCGGTAGTGAAATTCACAGGGGCGATCGCCTGAATCTGATTACCTGTTGTGAGAGTGATAGTAACAGGGGCGTAAGGCTGCGACGTTAACTTGATCCCATAATTGCCATCCGCGCCGCCTTCTGTAGCAGTTGTTTGCGTGGGAGAAATGCTGACACCTACTGTGTCGTTGTCGGTAATCGCTACATTTACATCCTGAATTGCCGTGCCGCTATACTTAGTGTCGGTACTGGTAACAGTGTGAGCGATCGTGCCACTGTGCGTACCTTCGGCTTTGTTATCGTCGGTAGCGGTGACAGTGACTGTTTTGGCAACATTCCAGTTAGTGCTGTCAAAGATAACAGGGGCGATCGCATTTATTTCACTTGGGGCATTAAAGTTAATGGTAACAGGCGCGATCGGCTGCGATGTTAATTTGAGTTCATAACTGCCCGTCGCGCCACCTTCTGTAGCAGTTGTTGCCGTGGGAGTAATAGAAATACCAGCCGTATCATTGTCCTTATTGCTAAGGCTAACATCCGCTGCATCTAGCTTATAATTCGGATCGTCGCTAACAGCAAGCGCTGTGACAATTTTGTAGTTAATATCGCCGTCAGCAATACTATCATTAACCCCTGTCACTGTCACCGGCTGCGGTGTATCCCAGTTAACCGGAGTGAAAGTTAAGCTATTAACCGAAACTGTTCCCTCTGCAACATTGTCACTGTTCAAACCGATAGTCACATTAGCAGTCGGCTTAGTATTCAAAACCACAGTAAAGTTAGCCTTAGTGCCATCTTCGCCCGTAGTTAATCCCACCGTCGGATTCACCGTAATTCCCGGAGTTTCATTGTCACTGTTGGTGACGGTGACATCATCAGGATCGAGGTTATTGTAATTAACATCGGTACTCACAGCAGCAGCCGTGACAATTTTGTAAGGTATAGGGCCATCAGCTACAGTTACCAAATCGTCAACACCACTGATTGTTATTGGTTGCGGTTGATTGTAGTTAGCAGGAGTGAAAGTTAAGCTATTAGTTGAAACTGTTCCTTCTTCAACATTGTCACTCCTCAAACCGATGGTAACGTCAGCAGTGGGTTGAGCGTTGAGTTTGACTGTAAATTCTGCCTTGCCACCAGCTTCACTTGTAGTTAATCCCGATATTGGGTTAACAGTAAAGCCAGCTTTGTCATCATTAGTAATAGTTGTGGTAGCGGTAGCAGTGGTAATTGTCGGGGTTACGCCTGGGCTGGTGGGATTTGACAGGGTGACGGCTATGGTTTCGTCGGGTTCAACTAGGGTGTCGCCTAATACATCGAGAGTAATGGTTTTGGATGTTTCATCGGCGGCAAAATTAATTGTGCCAGTAACAGCAGTTGCGCCTGAAGTGCCACCGATGTTGTTGTAATCGCTGACGTTTGTAGCTGTTCCGGCGATCGTATAATTGACGCTACTTGCCCCGCCTGTGTTGCCACTCCGAGTCGCAGTGAAAGTCAGAGGCTTTGTGCCGGTATTGCCTTCAGGAATGCTTACAGTACCGGCGGCTATGGCATAAGAAACAGTACCGTTTGCTGCAATAGTTAATGTTGTTTGTTTGGTTGTACCGGCAACGCCACCGGTGATTGTGCCAAAGTTGAGGATTGCGGTTTCGGCGTTCTCAACTATGTTGTCGGGTTTGATAGTAACTGCAACATTCTCAGTCAGAGTAGTAGTGCCGGCGGGGAATATAACAGTTGTAGGAGAAATGGTGTAGTCGGAATTTTGGGTGGCACTGCTGCTGGGGTCGATGACAATTGGTACCACAACATCGCCCAAAGGTGTGCCACCGCTGATGGTGATGGGGATATTAACTACTGTGTCTGTTGTTCCTTCTGTACCGCTGTAAGTTGCAGCCCCGAAATTAACTGTATTGGGTGTATTTAGTAGTACCGAAACGTTATCTGAACCGTTGTTCGCTACGGCCAAATCCGGGAGAGTGTCAGCATTAAAGTTGCCGGCAATAATGGAGTTTGGATCTGTCCCCGCAGCAAAGTTAATGGGTGCACTAAAACCGCCACTGCCATTGCCTACTAAAATTGCAGCGCCGTTGGTGCCTCCTACTGCTAAGTCAAGTTTGCCGTCTCCGCTAAAGTCATTTGCAACAATGCCTTGCAGCCCTGTCCCCGCGCTAAAATTAGTGACCGCCCCAAAGCTGCCCGTGCCATTTCCCAATAGAATTGACACATTGTTAGAGCCGGTGTTAACTACGGCTAAGTCGAGGAAATTGTCTCCGTTAAAGTCCCCATTAGCGATCGAATTTGGATTTTGCCCAGCCCCCAAATTAGTAGCTGCACCAAATCCGCCCGTGCCATTCGCTAAAAAAACAGAAATGGTGTTAGAGACACTGTTCGGCACAGCTAAATCGGAAAAAGTATCTCCGTTAAAGTCCCCCACTGTCATGAAAGCGGGAGTGGACTGCGGGCTCAAGTTAGTGCTGAAATTCAATGCCCCGCTGCCGCTGCTATTTGCCAGCAAAATTGTTACAGTACCAGAGGTACTGCCAGGGCTTGCATTGACTACTGCTACGTCTGAAAAGTTGTCGTCGTTAAACTTCCCAACTGCAACCGAGATAGGGGATACTCCTGTAGGATATGGAGTCGGGCTGCCAAAACCGCCCGTACCATTTCCTAAGAAAATTGAGAGGGCGGTACCAGTGCCGCTACCCACTACTGCCAAGTCGGGGAAATTATCGTTGTTAAAATTGCCGATCGCGATCGATGTGGGACTTGACACCGCCAAGGTAGGAATAGGCGCGGGATTAAAGCCACCCGTGCCATTTCCTAACAGGATGGAAACGTTGTCAGATCCTTGGTTTGTTACAGCTAGATCGGGTTTGCCATCCAGGTCAAAATCACCAGTAGCAATACCGTAGGGATTTGTCCCCGCGCCAATATTTTCCGCCGCACCAAAACTATTCAAAACATACTCGTAACCCGCTAATACTTCGGCTTCAAATACGAGTGGCGTTTCTATTGAACCGGTTCTGACTTCCAGTTCCCAGTCCCCGCCTTTTGCTACACTTCCGGTGAGGTTTTGGGAAGCCGCAACGTTTGTATTTGTGAGTTGGGCAATTCGTTGGATGAAGGCGAAACCGTCTATATCTAAATCTCTCGCTTGTTCCCCGATACCGCCGTTCGTTTCAACCCCCGTCTCATAGCGAAAGTCCTCGCTCAGGGACTGTTTATTGAGGTTGTTACCAGTCGGTTTCAACCGACTTGAGCTTTGAGACAGGGAATTCATTCCCTGGCGGACTTTCGGGTAAGCGCCAGAGGCTGATGCGACATCTACAGCGTGTTCGTCGGTTCCGCCGTTCGTTTCAACCCCCGTCTCATAGCGAAAGTCCTCGCTCAGGGACTGTTTATTGAGGTTGTTACCAGTCGGTTTCAACCGACTTGAGCTTTGAGACAGGGAATTCATTCCCTGGCGGACTTTCGGGTAAGCAGTCGGTTTCAACCGACTTGAGCTTTGAGACAGGGAATTCATTCCCTGGCGGACTTTCGGGTAAGCGCCAGAGGCTGATGCGACATTGCAACCGTAAATCAGAATGTCCGCATCAACAGTTAAAGCACTCCGCCACTGCTGCAATTTCTCGGAATAAGTTTCCACATTATCTGCACTCAAGCAGCCATTACCCAATTGCAAGCTGCCGGGAGCACCGTGAGAAACTATGTGAATGCTGTCAATATTGCTACGAAGACCTAAAATTTCAGTAATTTGGTCGATCGCATCTTTATTCCCATCCAAAACAACTACTTCCGTACCCGGTGTTACCCCGGCAATCAAACTTTGATAATTTTCAACTTGAGTGTCGATAAAGGCGATCGCACTTGGTGAAACTTGATTATTTAAAATTGGCATAATACACCTACTGGGGGTTAAAAAAAGACAATGATTTCCCTGTTTCGCGACGGGTATGCGAAACTATTTGTCAATGTTGTA
>NZ_JAUBOR010000060.1:0-28141 GCF_036700305.1 Microcoleus sp. Z1_A1 | reverse complement strand
GGATGGGCGTCCCGCCCGTCCGTTTTGGACGGGCGGGACGCCCATCCCACAATAACAATTAAAATTGTAAGTTATTTAATTCGCGATCCTAAGCGGGATTTCACGTTAGTTGTTAGTTGTATTTTATACGCTTGCTGTTCGGCATTTAAAAAAGCACATCTTCACATCCGCAGTGAAAAACCCTCTATTCTTCCCCCCCTCAGACTCTCTCCCCCTCCCCCCTTCTCCCCTTCTCCCCGCGCCCCGGCAATCACGATCGGCAGCAGCTTATTTAGCAGGAGTTGCGGCTTGAGAAGTCGGTGGCGCAATATTAATTAATGGCAAAGTTCCGCCTCCTCCCATTACTGTCGGAAACTGGCCGTTCCATTTTTCAATAGCTTGCTGCTGCAAAATTTCGGCTGTTAATGTTTGCCGCTGCAAGCGTTGAGCTTCGGCTTTACCTTTAGCGCGGTTAATTTCAGCTTGAGCATCTTGGGTGGCTTTTTGAACTGTAAATTCTGCTTGTTTAGCTTCTTGTTCTGCTATTTGTTTGGATTCGATGGCTTTGCTAAATTCTGGAGAAAAGCCAAAATTTATTAAAGAAACATCTCTGACGATGACGCCGTAAGGTTCCAAACGCTTTTTGAGGCTGTTGTCGATTTCTGTTTTGAGTTCTGTGCGCTTAGTAATAATTTCTTCTGCGGTTTTTTTAGAAGTTGCTGCTTTGAGAACTTCCGAAATTGCCGGACTCAGAATGCTGGTAACAATTTGTTCTTCGTCTCCTATTTGTTGAAAAACTTGATTAACTTTGGCGGGGTCAACATTCCAGTTGACTGCCAAATCTGTAGTAATGCTTTGCAAATCTTTGGATGCTGCATCTGCTTTCAAATCGGTTTTTTGTACCCGCACGCTGAGAGTTTTTACAGAGGTGAAGATCGGTAAAATCGGGTGGATGCCTTCATCTAAAATCGCGTCTTGAACTTTCCCGAAGCGCATCATAACGCCCCGTTCCCCTGGGCCGACGAGGGCAAAAGGTCTTAAAATTAAGGCGGCGATGATGAAGACGATGCCACCGACGATGTAGAGAGCTAGGTTGTACTGAACACTTTGCATGGTTTTCATATGTTAATTCAGCTAAGTTGTTTTACTGGATGTTAGTTGTCTATTCGCTCTTATCTAAGATTATAACTTCCGGTTAATGGTGCAACAACTCATAAATTTCTTTATTTTTTTCATAAAAGTCATAGGATTTTGAGCGTCGGAAAGCTTTTTAAATCAAAAAGATATGAGATTGCCGTTACAATAGACCTCTTGCAAAAAAAATCTATGCTATAATAGAAAGTTTTCAATTTAATCCCCCTAGAGCTAACTCATAATTATAAATTGCTGATAACAAATTACAACGCAGACCATAACGGCGGCGACGATTCCGATAACGACTCGACAAGATTTTAAAAATTTTCAGACTCCGGTTAACGTGTTCAATAACAATTCTTTCTTGTGCTAGAGCTCGATTGTAGTCTTTTTCTAAGAGAGAAAGTTTCCCATTTTTAGGTTTCTTTCTAGGAATATAACTATTGGAATGATAATCTTTTATGCCTTGATACCCACTATCTTGTAAGCTATCTGTTTCGGGATGAAAATGGATTTTACTTTTTTTAAACAAGCTAAAATCGTGGCAATGTCCTTGCCCAAAAGCAGTGCAAATAATTGCTCCTGTCTCTTGATTAATGACCAATTGAGTTTTGAGGGTATGACATTTCTTCTTGCCTGAATAATATTTCTTCTGTTTTTTTTGGGGTCGTTCAATAGCTGTTTCTGTGACATCGATCGCCACGACTGCTGGATAATCAGAGTTTTTGAGTAATGCTTTTTTCCCAGGAAGACGGAATTTTCCAGTTTTCATTAAAGTTGATTCGATGTCAATTACAATTCGGCAAATAGTTGATTCAGATACTCCCCAATTTGTCGCAATATGAAAATATGTTCGATATTCTCGCCAATATTCCAATGCAACTAAGACCTGTTCTTCAAGAGTTAGGATAGTCCCACGCCCTCTTCTGTCTTTATGATTTTCTGACCTGAATTCTTCCAAGGCTTTAACCATTACTTTTAAAGTTTCAATTTTGACACCAAATCTACGTTTAAATTGATGAGATGTCAAATTTAGATAAGATTGATTTTTCATGATTTACTGATTGTGCAACAACCAATATAAGTTTCTAGTATCTTATCCTGTTTCTAGCAAGGCAAGAGTAAAAATAAGTTAAGAGTTGGGATTCAATCCAGTAAAGCAAAACTTTCCATTATATCATAAAATTATTTTGCAAGAGGTCTATTGAGGCTCTGGTATGAACAATGGCATTTGTACCTAGCTGAAATTGTTGATGAATAAATGTTTCAATCGTCTTGACAAAGAGGATTTTTTTAGATATAGCAGAAGTAAATAGATAGCTCGATCGCTCTTTGAGAAGCGATAAAAGGGCGATCGGAAAGACAAAGCTTTCTAGAAAGCTAAAAAATCAGAATTCAACTGCTAATTTGTGGGTAAATTTTAATGGTAAATGGCAGGTGCGTGCTACAAAAACCTTTGCGGGTTGCTGCAAGCCAGGAAAGATAGAATTTCCATCTGCGACGTACAGACTCTATTTGTAGAATTGGCATCGGCCCGACTTGCTAAACCCTCCTGAGTAGAAAAAAGACTGCTTGGGCAAGTTGGGAATTTATAGCTACAAACGATAAAAATCCGAGTTTAAAAATGCCCGAAAATAAGTTAAGCTTAGATGAGAACGGTTGAAGAAAAATCAAAATGTTGCAGCGACACCCTTGGCCGCAGACAATTGAAGAGGCGATCGCCATTCAAGAACAGCTTCGGTCAGAGGTAATTACCCAAAATCAACTGGACACAGTTCGGTACGTCGCCGGTGTAGATGTCGGCTACGACAGTGCAAACGATGTATCGCGGGCCGCTGTAACAGTTCTGAGCTTTCCCGACTTGCAATTGCAGCAGCAAGCTGTGGTTCGCAGTCCTACAACTTTTCCTTACCTTCCGGGTTTCCTGTCTTTTCGAGAAGTGCCGGCAGTCCTTGATGCGTTGGAAAATATCAGTTTGAGGCCAGACTTGATATTGTGCGACGGTCAAGGACTAGCCCATCCCCGCCGATTCGGTCTGGCGTGCCATTTGGGGGTTTTGACAGGGATTCCCACGATCGGAGTTGCCAAAAATCGATTTATGGGAGAACATTCCGAAGTCGGACTCGACCGGGGCAGTTGGCAACCCTTGCTGCTAGAGGGATCAACGGTAGGCGCAGCGCTAAGAACGCAAACAGGGGTAAAGCCGATGTATGTTTCGATAGGTCATAAGGTAAACTTGATAAGTGCGATCGAGTACGTCCTGCGCTGCGCCCCAAAATATCGCTTGCCAGAAACCACTCGATCGGCAGACCAACTAACATAGGGATCGGTGGCAAGCGCGGAATGGCTCAAAAAAAAAAGTAAAAAGACCAAAAAAGCATCCGTCTTGGGACTTTTAGTTTTTGAGGAGGCGCGGTTAAGTCGAAAAATCCTCTGAGTCTACTGCCAATCAGCTTTCGGTTCCATCCTTCCAGCGAACTAAAGAATGACTATACCTGAGAAAGAGGTATAAAAGTTGGGGGGTTTATAGAATGATTGAAAGACAGTAACCAGCTTAAAAAATTGGCGGCTCTAACTATAGTGCCCGGGCGTGAACTATTTTTAGTTCACATTTGTAAGTTATGAAATATTCATTCTGCGAGTTAAACCAAAAGCTTAGATTCGTCTGATGAGGTTTCATAATTTACCGTCGGATATCTCACCACTGGCTGGGAGTAACCATGACAGTGGGAGGCGAAGGCGCGATCGAGCTAAAAAATCAGAAAAAAACAAGGAGACAGTCATGGCTGAGAAAAGCAAACGCGGATTCGCTTCTATGGATGCAGAAAAACAGCGCGCAATTGCTAGCAAAGGCGGAAAAGCTGCACACGAGAAAGGAACTGCACACGAATTCACCCCTGAAGAAGCCAGACAAGCTGGCCAAAAAGGCGGCGAAGCTGTCAGCAGAAATCGCGAACACATGGCTCAAATTGGTCGCGAAGGCGGTCGCAAAAGCCGCAAAAGCGAAGCTTAAGTCTCTTAAGGCTTGCCCTGTAATGAAAGATTGCACAGTTGCAGCGTGAGACATAGCACTAGGACAGTAAACGTTTGAGGAGGGGGGCGATCGAAGTTACCAAGGTAGTTCGATCGTCCAACCTCCAAAATTCGTGACTAGCGCACCACAGCCTCGCAAATGTGAAAACCCCCCAGGAATTACTTTTTAGCAATCCCTGGCAAATCTTGAACAGCAATTTTTTTACCAAGCTGCACTGCGGTCAATAATTTTGCGGGAAAGAAAAGCTGACAAGCGCGATTCAGTCTCTCAAAAAAAGCCAATACGAGCACTAAAAGCCCCGAAGTCAGGGCTTTTTTGTATAGCTGCACATAATAATATTTTTAGAAGTGCGATCTAGTCGGCGTCATTCGATTTTAGATTTTAGATTTTAGATTTTGGATTGACTTGCGCGAGATTAATTCGGGGGACGCAAGGATTTTAGATTTTAGATTTTGGATTGACTTGCGCGAGATAAATCACGTGGCGGGTACCACATGAAGAAATTCTTGGTCAATAATTATAATTAAGTTTTTTGGTGAGGAACTCCGTCCTCAAAATAAATCAGTTAATATTTTTTTATATTTTTGAGTTAACTATAAAATCATGACAAACCAGCTCACTTTAGCATGGACAGAAGCTGGGGTGCGCCAAACTCAGACAATTGAAAACGGACAGCCGAGCAAAAATCCGGGAACCGTGAGGATCGGGCGCGATCCGGCGAAGTGCGATATAGTATTTTCGCATCCCAGCGTATCGGGGCTGCACGTTGAAATATTTTTTAATCAGGAATTGCAGGAGTATGCAGTGCGGAATTTGCGCGAAAGCAATCCGCCGCTGGTAGATGGAAAAATTCTCGCCCGAGGCGAAGCAAAATTGAAATCGGGAAGCCACATCCATTTAGGCCAAGTGCAAATTGAGGTGGTGAATGTCACGGAGGTGCAGGTAGCCGCGCCGCAGACAGTTTTGCTGTCTGGGCCTCCCGCACCTGGTAACTTTCAGCCGACGGGGCCTTCAAAATATGGTTTGCAGTGTCCCAAGTGCAGCCGAATTTCGCCTTACGCACAGTTGAATGCGGGGTGTCCGTGGTGCGGTACTTCTTTGGCGGCGGCGGCGAGTGTGATGCTGTCTCCGTGAAAGTTTGAAAAACTCAGATGTTGCACCATTCTCAATTACTTGTTTAGGAACAGGCTTTTCGGCCTGTTCCACAAGAAAATTCATCTATTGTGGAATGGGCCGGAGAGCCCGTTCTTGACAATGGTGCAAGATTTAAGAAAAACGGAAACTCAGGCTATCCGCTAAACACTCTCAACTTCAAAAATCTTTTTTTGCAGAAAGCTCAAAGCCGACGGCTGATGTTTAAAAAATAATCATGAATTCTCAACCCTTGCGCCTGCGACTGACTTGGACAGATACAGCTACGGGGGATTGTCGATCCCCCATACTCGACTTACCCATCGCTTTGGGACGAATTTTTGAAGCTATGCCCGCCACAATCAACGGGAAACGAGTTTCTCGAATTGCCCTCAGCAGCAGTCAAGTTTCTCGCTTTCATGCAGTGATTGGCACCGAAGGTAACAGTATTTTACTGACTGACACGGGTAGCCGCAACGGTACTTTTGTTAACGGCATTCGCCAAACCCGGTGCGTGCTGGCAAACGGCGATATGCTGCAAGTTGGGCCCTACGCGATCGGCATTTCTTTTGCTGTTAATTCCCCTGAAACGCCGTCGGTCAATTCTCACATTTTCTTTAACCCGCAGACCAATGGGCCAGACCCGGCATTGGGGCCGCAAATAATGTCGCAGGTTTCTCAAACAGGTAGTAGGGGAGAATTTCCGCCGATCGCATTTTTGCACGCTTCTCAAGTGTCAATGCGATCGCTCCAATCTATGGGACTCCCTGTGACAGAAGTTGATTGGGCAGCCGTTGGTGGCGGTTTAGGCAGCTTTATTTGGGTGGATTTGCTGAGAATTTGCGGCGTGAAAATCGATCGAATTGCGGTTTTGGGCATGGAAAACCAGCCTTACGCCCGCTACCTGCGTCTGTGCCTGAATTCTCAAATTCCGCTGCGGGAACGCCTACGATCGAATTCTGACTCTTGTCCAGACAACATTTGGGGCTGGCCTCCCTATGCTTTGCGGGAAGCTTGGCAGGAATTGCTCAAAGGGCGTTTGGGGATGTCGTTGAAGTTGATGTGGCAGGTGTTTGCTGAACCGACTTTTGCCGAAACTTATACGCCTCGCGCGGGGAATGTGTTTGATTCTATTGACAGGGAAGTCGATCGAATTGGGTGGAATCAGATGTTTCGCTACGGTAGAGTGCGGGGAATTCGCAAAACAGATGACGGCAGGTACGCGATCGCTTATTCTCGATCGAATGCGGATCACCGCGACCACGCTTTTTTAATCGCCAAATACGTACACTTAGCCACCGGCTATCCCGCCATTCAATTTCTGCCCGACTTGCAAGCTTACCGCGAACAAACCCAGGATTTTGAGTCGGTTGTCAACGCTTACGAAAAGCACGACGGCGTTTACGAAAAATTGGAGGCCAGCGGCGGCAGCGTGTTAATTAGAGGCCGGGGAATTGTGGCTTCGCGGGTGGTGCAGCGAATTTACGAAGCGCGACAGCGGAACGGCAACATTCAAGTATTGCATTTGATGCGATCGCCCAAACCTCAAGGTAACAAATTTAAACTCGCTGAGCGAAAAGTCGAAAATCACTACGAATTTCAACCTTTCAACTGGCCGAAAGCTTGCTGGGGCGGGGAACTCCGCGTACTTTTGGAACAAGCCGCCCCTGAATTGCGGCCGCAGTTACTCACAGACTGGGGCGGCACTACCACAGCCCAGCGCAGCGACTGGCGGCGGATTGTCAAAGAAGGTTTAAGTCAAGGATGGTATCAAATTACCTTCGGGGAAGTCGAGCGAGTCGAGCGCGACAGTCAAAACCGCACGGTGACGTACATTCAGGAGAAGGAACTCAAGGGACAAATTAAGTTAGAAGCTGATTTTATTATTGATGCTACGGGTTTGGACGCTAAGGTAAAAACCAGTCCTCTGTTAAACGATTTGGTAGCTCAATATAATCTTCCCCTCAACGGTTTGGGCCGGCTGAGTGTTAACAACGATTTTGAAGTGCCCGAATTGCGGAATTCTTCTGCTAGCAACACAGAAGGCCGGGTATACGCAGCCGGCGCGATTACTTTGGGGGGGCCTTACGCGCCGGTAGACAGCTTTTTGGGCTTGCAATACGCCGCCTTGCGATCGGTTGAAAGTCTGGCAGCCCACCGAGTTGCTGGTGTGCGGAAATTGAGCGTTTGGCGATCGTTCGTGCAGTGGTTGAAATGGGTTTTTAATAAATCTCCTGACTAAATTGAAGGAGGAAGTGCGGCAACAAGCAATGTACAGGATTTAATGGATTTAACTGAGATATTGGACTATTCCAATAGGTTTTTTACGGGCGGGCAGGATGCCCACCCCACAAGAAAACTCACTCTTTGTGGAACAGGCATCTTGCCTGTTCTTAAAAATGGTAAAAGATGTAAGATTTAACTGATTAAAACGAACTTCGCCTTCAATCTAAAATCTAAAATCTAAAATCGAACAACCTTCCCATTCAATCTAAAATCTAAAATCTAAAATCTAAAATCGAACAACCTTCCCATTCAATCTAAAATCTAAAATCCAAAATCTAAAATCGAACAACCTTCCCATTCAATCTAAAATCTAAAATCTAAAATCTAAAATCGCATGACTCCCACCTTATTCGGTCGCTGGCAAACTCGGTTATTGTTATTTACAACCGTAGGCGTTTTAGTAACGCTGCCCTTTTGTCTGGGTTTAATTACCGCCCAATCAGGATCAAGTTTTTTCTGGATATTAGGGTATGTAGCGATTTTTGGCATCGGCTGGGATGCTTTATATATCTACATCCAGCAGTTTCGCTGGGATCGAGATTGGCCCGGCGCATTTCAATTACTCGCTGGAATTTGGGAAGCACTTTTTGTGTTATTTTTAATCAAAGTTATCGGTTTGCCGGGGATACCTGCACAAGATTTTGACTTGGGAGCTTTTGCTTTGCATTATAGTTTAGTGTGGCTGGCTATTTATCTGGCGTCGCAAACACTGATGCGGATTTTGTTTCCCCACTGGCGTTTCCGAGGCGGCCAATGGTTTTAATAATAGCTGTAGCGGCGGTTTTTACCAACAATAATCGCCTCAAATTAATAATCTCATAAACCCGCCCCGGTCAATTACCAATTCCCCATGCCCAATTCCCCATGCCCAATTCCCAATTCCCCATCCCCTGTATATTCTCATTTTTTTCAGGTTCAGGCTTCCTCGATCTGGGTTTTGAGTCGATCGGCTTTAATATAGCGTATGTCAATGAAATTTTCCCACCTTTCATGCAAGCATACCGCTATTCTCGGCAGTGTCTGAATTTACCACAGCCAGAATACGGATATTGCGAAGGAGAGGAAGCAGATGTAACTCGACTGGTAGAGGGAAAACCAGCACTTCATTTGCGGGAATTGATGCAGGATGCCCGCAAGCATCACGATATTGTGGGATTTATCGCGGGGCCGCCTTGTCCTGACTTTTCTATTGGTGGCAAAAACCGGGGTGGGGAAGGAGATAAAGGTCAACTTTCAGCTTCATACATTGAATTGATTTGTCAGCAGCAACCAGATTTCTTTTTATTTGAAAATGTCAAAGGTTTGTGGAGAACCAAAAAACATAAATCTTTTTACGACGAACTAAAACAGCAGTTGGCTGATTCGGGATACGTTTTTGCCGAACGTTTAATTAATGCGATAGAATACGGTGTCCCGCAAGATAGAGACAGAATTATTTTGATTGGATTTAGAAAAAACCTTGTCAGAAATCTGGGCATTTCCCTAGAGGAAAAAAGCCAAATGTTAGCCGAAAGTTTATTTCCTTGGCAAAGTCAGGTATTATATCCCAAATCAGAAATTTTTTCTCATCCTTGGCCTGATAGAACAGCCTTTGCAGGTGATGGTTTCGTGCCTTGTCCTGATGGCATTCACCAAGATTTAACGGTAGAATTTTGGTTCCAAAAAAATGACGTTCTCAACCATCCCAATGCCGAACACTATTTTCAACCCAAAGCAGGCATTAAGCGGTTTGCTTCCGTTGATGAAGGAGATGATTCAAAAAAATCTTTCAAGCGATTGCATCGGTGGCGTTATTCGCCAACAGCTTGTTACGGCAATAACGAAGTTCACTTGCACCCTTACAAACTTCGCCGGCTTTCTGTTGCGGAAACACTGGCTATTCAGTCACTACCAAAAGATTTTGCACTGCCGCCCAAGATGACGTTGACTAATATGTTTAAAACTGTTGGCAATGGGGTTCCTTATTTGGCTGCACAAGGTATTGCCAAAACAATTTTACAGTTTTTATATAAAAAACCAATAGATAAATAAGCGCAAAAGTATCTCAGAAACCCGGTTTCTTGCTAGATTGGTCGTGACTAATCCCAAAACTCGTAGAAACCGGGTTTCTAGCCCCCCGTAACAGTTAATCGTCGCGCCTCACACACGCTAGAGATTGGTGAACCCGGTTGTTTAAATGAACTAATAAAAAGAAAAATTCACAAATGGTTTGGACTTGTTATATAATAGTTGGTTAAGGTTGAAAACCTATATTTTTTATTTGCCTGCAATTCGCCATGACCGTTAAACCCCGCCGCTATCACATCACTACTTTCGGATGCCAGATGAATAAAGCCGACTCGGAACGGATGGCCGGCATTCTGGAAAATATGGGCTTTGAGTTCTCGGAAGACCCGAACGAAGCTAGCTTGATTCTCTACAATACTTGCACGATTCGCGACAATGCCGAACAAAGAGTTTATTCTAACCTCGGAAGGCAAGCTCATCGCAAGCGCCAAGAACCGGGTTTAACTTTAATTGTAGCTGGATGCGTCGCGCAGCAGGAAGGTGAAGCGCTGCTGCGGAGAGTGCCGGAATTAGACTTAGTAATGGGGCCACAACACGCTAACCGACTTGAAGATTTGCTGGAACAAGTTTTTGAGGGCAATCAAGTCGTGGCGACTGAAGCTGTTGAGATTATGGAGGATATTACTAAGCCGCGTCGCGACAGCAAGGTAACTGCTTGGGTGAATGTAATTTACGGCTGCAATGAACGCTGCACTTATTGTGTTGTCCCGAATGTTCGCGGGGTTGAACAGTCGCGAATGCCGGAGGCAATTCGCGCGGAAATGGAGGATTTGGGCCGTCAAGGTTACAAGGAAGTAACTTTGTTGGGGCAAAATATTGATGCTTACGGGCGCGATTTGCCGGGGACAAAACCGGACGGCAGCAACCAGCATACTTTGACGGATTTGCTTTATTTTTTGCAGGATGTGCCTGGTGTCGATCGCCTCAGATTTGCTACTAGCCACCCGCGCTATTTTACAGAAAGATTGATTAAGGCTTGTGCTGAATTACCGCAGGTTTGCGAACATTTTCACATTCCTTTTCAGTCGGGAGATAATGATATTTTGAAAGCGATGTCGCGGGGTTATACTCAGGAAAAATACCGCCGGATTATTGATACAATTCGCCGTTATATGCCGGATGCTTCGATTACTGCGGATGCGATTGTCGGCTTTCCTGGGGAGACGGAAGCGCAGTTTGAAAAGACTTTGAAGTTGATCGAAGATGTTGGTTTCGATTTGGTGAATACTGCGGCTTATTCGCCTCGCCCTGGGACGCCGGCGGCTTTGTGGGAAAATCAGTTGAGTGAGGAGGTGAAAGCCGATCGCCTGCAACGGATCAATCATGTGGTGACAACAACGGCGATGGAACGATCGCAGCGCTATTTCGGACGTACTGAAGAGGTTTTGGTGGAAGTCCAGAATCTCAAAGATCCAACTCAGGTGATGGGGCGCACTCGCGGCAATCGTCTCACATTTTTTAAGGGTGATATTGCTGAATTGGCGGGGAAAATTGTGCGGGTTAAAATTACAGATATTCGCGCTTTTAGTTTGACGGGGGAAATGCTTTAAATAGCACCGGAATGAGATAGGGGACGGCTTACTGGTGAACTTTTCTAAGAAGATGTAATTTTTTTTACCGCAGAGAGCGCAGAGGACACAGAGGAAGAGTGGGAGGGAGGAGATAAGTAGTTTTAAGGCGGTTCGTTTCTGCGTTGGCTGCGCTAACTGCGTGTATATTTGTCGAAAAGTCCTAGGAGTAGTGAAAAATGACAATGATGCGGATCGGGCTATTGTTCGGGGGGCGATCGGGCGAACACGAAGTCTCTATTAGTTCGGCGCGGGCGATCGCCCGTGCCCTCGCTGCTGAGGAAAATGCCTCTAAATACGAAGTTCTGCCCTTTTATATCCAAAAAAACGGCCGCTGGCTGTCGGGAACATTACCTCAAGAAGTCTTAGCCACCGGAAAACCTCTGGAAATAGAGGAACAAACAGCAGAAGATGATTCTCCCGCCTCTGGACAGTTTCCTAATTTTAATGCTGTAGATGTTTGGTTCCCTGTTTTGCACGGGCCAAACGGTGAAGACGGTACGGTGCAAGGGTTACTGAAATTAATGCAAGTTCCTTTTGTCGGTTCCGGGGTTTTAGGTTCGGCGCTGGGAATGGATAAAATTGCTATGAAAATGGCTTTTGCTCAGGCTGGTTTGCCGCAGGTAAAATACGTCGCTGTCAACCGTTCCGAAATCTGGTCTAATCCTTGCGTTTTCCCCAAACTGTGCGACAAAATTGAAGCGAGTTTGGGCTATCCTTGCTTTGTTAAACCAGCGAATTTGGGTTCGTCTGTGGGAATTTCTAAAGCTCGATCGCGCGCTGAATTAGAAGCAGCCCTCGACAGCGCCGCCAGCTACGATAGGCGGATAATTGTCGAAGCGGGTGTGGTTGCTAGAGAATTAGAATGTGCAGTTTTGGGTAACGATAATCCCCAAGCTTCAACGGTGGGAGAAATTACTTTTCAAAGCGATTTCTACGATTACGAAACTAAATATACCCAGGGACAAGCCGACTGCTCAATCCCGGCAAAAGTCAGCGGTGCGATCGTCTCGCAAATCCAAGAAATGGCAGTGCAAGCATTTTTGGCTGTAGACGCTGCAGGTTTAGCGCGAGTAGACTTTTTCTACATTGAATCAACCGGAGAAGTTTTGATTAACGAAATCAACACTTTTCCCGGCTTTACAGCTACCAGTATGTATCCGCAAATGTGGGCAGCGGACGGCATTTCTTTCCCTGAATTAGTAGACCGTTTAATTCAATTAGCTCTCGAAAGGCACGGGGAAAAAGGTTGAATTGCGATTTGCAAACCGCTGCCCGGTCAACTGAAAATAAATTATTTTCGCAGGTAATATATCCATACTAGCGGAAACGATATAACATAGTTGTGGCAGGCTCTGCCTGCCAGCAACCCAATTTCCGCTGCGGGTCGAGCAACTGGAAATTTTCAGCAGTCGGGTATAAATAAATACACTATAAAGTGGTTAAGAAAGAAGGGCGAATAGCAGCGCCAATCTCACATCTTGCATCTCAAATTTTAACTCGCTTAACTTAGATGAGACGTTTCACTCAACTGCAGCAGTGGTGGACTTACGGACTGGTATTTCCCCTAGCGGTACTCAACTGCTGGTTAGCCCTCCTAGTCTTTGAATATTTTCGCGCCCTGATTACAGTTTTGGTAGTGGCTACAGTGCTGTCTTTTTTGCTAGATTATCCCGTGCGCTTTCTGCACAGATACGGCTTAAAGCGCGATCGAGCAGTTTTATCGGTATTGTTTTTGACTTTACTGGTATTGGTGGTTTTAGCTATCACTCTGGCTCCCATTCTGCTAAACCAAATCACTGAGCTCGCCACCCGACTGCCGACTTGGATAGTTTCTGGCACAGAACAAATTGAAGCATTCCACAATTGGGCGGAAAATCGCAATCTCCGCATTGATGTTAGCGGTTTGACTACCCAATTGAGCGATCGACTTTCATTTCAATTGCAGTCTCTCACTGGCGAAATTCTCAGATTTGGTTTGGGTGCTGCAGACAGTCTGTTGAATTTCCTCCTCACCATAGTCGTGACATTCTACTTGCTCTTGCACGGCGATCGCGTATGGGAAGGATTATTTAAATGGTTTCCCTCCAAGCTGAGCCTTCAATTGCGAGAGTTGCTGGCGCGAAGCTTCCACAACTACTTCGTCGGGCAAGCAACTTTGGCGGGTTTGATGGGACTGTCTATCACTGTTGCTTTTTTAATTATGCGAGTTCCCTTCGGACTTCTGTTCGGTTTGGGTGTGGGTGTAATGACTATGATTCCCTTCGGGGCACCTTTCAGTATTTGCATTGTCAGTTTGCTAATCACATTAAACAACTTTTGGCTCGGAGTCACAGTTTTAGCTGTCGCTACAGTAATTCAGCAAATAATTGAAAGTGGCGTTGCTCCTCGGTTATTAGGCGGTTTTATCGGTCTCAATCCTGTGTGGATTTTAGTGGCGCTGCTGGTGGGGGTTAAGGTGGCGGGAATAGCAGGTTTGTTAGTTGCTGTGCCGATGGCTGGTTTTATTAAGAATACTGTTGATGTTTTGGAAAGTTCGAGGAAAAAGTCGAGGGAAATCGATTCGGTTAGTTCCATTGAACCGATGGAGCAATAAAATTCCTCCCTAGGTTCAAATTTTAGATTTGAAGAGAGTTTTTGCAGGCTATTTTGACTTAAGGTTTAGTTGGTACTTTAGCTTGAGGCTTTACAGGTTTTTTACTTCCTGCTTTAGGGTGAGGCTTTCCGGTGCTTTAACTGCTGTCCTTCATGGATGCAGGCGGGGTCAAAAACTCCGTTTCTACGTTAACCTCGATCGCTCACAACGAATATTTTGCGTAGAAACCTGGTTTTTTTGAGTGCACGATTGTTGTTGACTTCGGATATCAATCCTGTCAGAAACCTCAGCCTAAAGGCGTGAGGCTTGAAAGAGAAATCTAACAGGCCATTCTGACCAGACTAAGCTTTAAATAGCTACGTTATTTAGGTCACGACACCCGCTTGATGCGAAGCTAGTCCCTTGCTCTGTCGCTAGTGGTTAAACAGTCTTAAGGTCACGCTCGACAGTGCTGCTAGCCGGCGCAAGCCTTTATAACCTTGTCGAAGCTAACTTTACCCCAGAAATGGGAGTTTGGGGCAACCATTCCCCAAAAATCGGAGAGGTTGCATAAAATTCCCTCTCCGACCCCGAAAGGGGATTTAATTCAATGTAAAGCCGTCCTATAAGGACGGGGCTTCAGACCCAGTTTTTTGGTGAAAAGTTCGCGAGAAATGCGGAATATGCGAGCTGGCTACCGTAGTTTGTATTATCGCACTCACACAGCAATTCGCCAGTGCCGACCCAGTTCGATCGCACTCAAAAGCTCGAATCCACAAACAATTTGCCGGCGACTGTCCGGTTTCTACCCCAGCTTGTAGGGTAAACCCCACCAGTCAAGCAGAACTCATAAATGCTTGAATAAAAATTAAAGAACCTTTAGTTCTAATTTAATTACAGTAGGTGCTAAAAATGCAAAACCATAATTATAACTCTCGCTCTAACTCCCACCAACTCAATACTATGTCAACCAAAAATATGCCTGCTACAACTGTGCGTTCTCGCCGTTTTTATTTGCCGAAAAAACTGGCTTTTTTATCCCTCATTTTGCTCGGCTCCACCGCAACTGTTGGGTGCAACGCCCTAACTTCTGGAGTTCCTGGAAGTTCTAACGCCATTCAAGCTGAACCTTCAACTACAGCGCCAATCTCAGCATTGCCTGCGAATATACTGCCTTCTCAAGACTCTAATTTTGTTACTAAAGTTGTGCAGGAAGTCGGCCCGGCAGTGGTGCGGATCAATTCGTCTCGCACGGTGACGAACCAAGTTCCAGATGAGATACCCGAGCAATTCCGCCGTTTCTTCGGTTCAGAATCTCCCATTCAACCGGGAAATCGGGTAGAAAGGGGCTCTGGTTCGGGTTTTGTTTTTGGTTCTGATGGTCGCATTTTGACTAACGCTCACGTCGTTAACGGGGCGGATACGGTGACGGTAAAACTGAAGGATGGCCGCGAATTTGTCGGCAAAGTTTTAGGCGTCGATACAGTTACTGATGTGGCTGTTGTTAAAATAGAAGCTAACAATTTGCCTGTGGTGAGTTTGGGCAAATCTGAAGAGTTACAGCCGGGAGAATGGGCGATCGCGATCGGCAATCCCCTCGGTTTGGACAATACTGTGACTGTGGGCATTATTAGCGCTACAGGCCGTTCTAGCGCCGATGTCGGTGTTCCCGACAAGCGCGTCAGCTTTATTCAAACCGATGCTGCGATCAATCCCGGCAATTCTGGCGGCCCGCTGCTGAACCAGCGCGGTCAAGTTATCGGCATGAATACGGCGATTATTCAAGGCGCTCAAGGATTGGGTTTTGCTATTCCGATCGATAGAGCACAACAAATTGCCGACCAATTAGTAACAGTAGGAAAAGCCGAACATCCTTATCTCGGCGTTCGGATGTTGAGCATTACTCCCGAAATCAAGAGAGAATTTAATCAAAATCCCAACACCAAATTGAGGCTGACTGAAGATAAAGGCGTGTTAGTTTTGGGAGTTGCGAAAAATTCTCCGGCGGCACAAGCTGGAGTTCGCCTTGCCGATGTGATCAAGAAAATCAACGGTACAGAAGTAACTGATGCTGGCAGCGTACAGCAAATTGTCGAGAAAAGTACAGTGGGCAGCGATCTGCAGCTTGAATTGAGCCGCGGCGGACAACCTGTTACTGTGGCGGTGAAAGCGGGTGCTTTTCCAGCGGATCAGCAGCGGTAGAATTGTTGATTGAAACTTAGATATTGCACCATTGTCAATAATCCTTTTAGGAACAGGCTTTCCGGCCTGTTCCACAAGAAAATTAATCTCTTGTGGAACGGGCATCTTGCCCGTTTTTGAGAATGCTGCAAGAGGTGAGTTTTAATCGGCTTGGTCTGTGAGACGGGGTTTAATCCCCCGTCGGGATGTGGGGGGTACTCATTGTTACCATAATTTATAGAAATCGAACATGAAAACCCCGTGACTTTAGTCCGGGGATGAAAGGGAGAAGGAGGCTTTAGCTTCCCAGTATCTTTCATTAGATATTAGGATTGCAACTTAGGATACAACTCTGTAAAGTCTTGTAAACACTTGGATGATATTAAGCTAGTGCTGTTAGCATAAGAAGAACGTGATGAGGTCGAAGTCATGCTAGTTTTTGAATTCAAAGCATACGGTAAAAAGCAGCAATTCGATGCTGTAGATGAAGCAATTAGAACAGTGCAGTTCATCCGTAACAAAGCATTGCGCTTTTGGATGGAAAACCAAAAAGTCAACAAATATGACTTGAATAAGTACAGCGCTGTTTTAGCTAAAGAGTTTCCGTTTTGCGATGAATTGAATAGCATGGCTCGACAATCAAGCGCAGAAAGAGCGTGGTCGGCAATCGCCCGATTTTACGACAACTGTAAAAATAAAATTACCGGGAAAAAGGGTTTTCCGCAGTTTCAGAAAGACAACCGCTCAGTCGAATACAAAACGACCGGGTGGCGTCTAGCGACAGACCGGAAATCTATCACTTTTACAGATAAGAATGGAATCGGGAAACTCAAATTAAAAGGAACGCGAGACTTACATTTCTATCAGCTTAGCCAAATTAAGCGAGTGCGCTTAGTCAAACGAGCCGATGGATACTACATCCAGTTTTGCGTTCAAGTTGACCGTTCCGAGAAGATTGAAGTTACAGGTAATGCTATTGGATTAGACGTGGGGCTCAAAGAGTTCTACACAGACTCTAATGGTGTTACAGTCGAAAATCCGCGTTTTCTGGGCAAAGAAGAGCGCCGACTAAAGAAAGCCCAAAGGCGGCTTTCAAAGCGAGTCAAAGGTTCAGAAAATAGAAAAAAAGCTAGGGTAATTCTAGGAAAACGCCACCTCAAAATAAGTAGACAGCGTAAAGATTTTGCTGTGAAATTAGCAAGATGCGTCATCCAGTCAAACGACTGTGTAGTCTATGAAGATTTGAGAATCAAAAACATGGTGAAGAATCACTGCTTAGCTAAATCGATTAACGACGCATCTTGGTATATGTTTCGAGTGTGGATGGAATATTTCGGTAAAGTATTCGGAAGGATTACAATTGCCGTGCCAGCCCACGGGACGAGTCAAGAATGTTCTAGCTGCGGAACCATTGTTAAGAAAAGTCTATCAACGCGAACTCACGCTTGTCGGTGTGGATGTGTATTAGATCGCGATCACAACGCAGGTAGAAATATCCTAAGTCGGGGATTGAGTACGGCGGGGCACGTCGGAACTTGGATCTTAGATCCGAACGCTTGTGGAGAGTTGACCGCTACCGATGTTGAAGTAATTCTGCATCGGCAAGTCGATTCTGCGAATCAAGAATCCCCTCGGCTTTAGCCAGGGGAGTGTCAAGTGGACAGTACCTGCATTGACTGCGATACTTGTCGGTGGATGGCACCTGAAGTATTTACTCAAGCGGGAGAACAGTCTGCGGTTTACCGCCAGCCAACTAATGAAACTGAAGAAATGCGATCGCTCGCGGCTCTTTTGTCTTGTCCCACAAGTTCGATCGGCACTGTAGAAAAACCCAAAAGGATCAAAGAAGCCCAGCAACTGTTGCCCGCACTCGTAGCAGAAAATGTCTATCACTGCGGCTACCACTCAGAGAAATCCTACGCTGCAGCCAGCTATTTAATTGTCCGCCCTGAAGGAAACATTTTAGTTGATTCTCCCCGTTTTGTGCCGCCGCTAGTCAAAAACATAGAAGCAATGGGTGGCATTCGCTATATGTACTTGACTCACCGCGATGATGTCGCAGATCATCAACAATACCGCGAGCATTTTGGGTGCGATCGCATCATTCATTATGACGAAATTAACGCTGATACTTGCCGTGTAGAAATGCAATTGTCGCCCACAGAACCGTATCAACTAGCAGATGATTTGTTGATTATATCGGTGCCCGGTCACACGAAAGGTCACACAGTTTTGCTTTACAATAACAAGTTTTTGTTCACCGGCGATCATCTTGCTTGGTCGGAAAGTTTGCAGGAGCTAGTTGGCTTTCACGATGTCTGTTGGTATTCTTGGCCAGAACAAATCAAATCTATGCAGAAGTTGGCTAATTACTCGTTTGAATGGGTGTTGCCGGGACACGGCCGCAGGTATAATGCCGATCGACAAACAATGAGCAATCAAATGCAAAAGTGTATTGCTTGGATGCTCGATGCTTAGTGCGATCGGGTTCATAACTCCGACTCAGCGAGATTCATTTGACTCCGGTAGCCTGTGAAAATCCGACTGCCATCTTTGAGAATATGAATCTCCATCCTATCTCTATTCTCGACAAGCGCGTGAATCTGCGTCAATCCCTTGTCCGGGGCGGTTAATACATTCTCTTTTTTTCACCGCTGATAAACACAGATTAACGCAGATGAATCCCTCTGAATAGACTTAGGATCGCGAATTAAATAATTTACACTCTTGAAAGTGGGGAGTAGGGGTTGGGCTTATAGCCCGCCATTTCTGGACGGGCGGGACGCCCATCCCACAAGAACCATCACGCATTCTAAGTTATTTAATTCTCATTCCTTAGCGAATGACTGCTAATGGGCTCAAGCAAGCTGCTAGATCGGCATCAGGGGTGGTAATGGCCTGCAAGTTATATTTCTCCGACAGAAGCTTGAATACATTGGGAGAAATAAACGCCGGTAATGTCGGCCCTAAACGAATGTTTTTAATCCCCAAATGCAAGAGAGTTAGCAAGACGGCTACTGCCTTTTGTTCATACCACGACAGAATCATGGAAAGGGGTATATCGTTGACACCTACCTCAAAGGCATTGGCTAGGGCTACAGCAATCTGAATCGCTGAGTAGGCATCGTTGCACTGACCAACATCCATCAGGCGGGGTAGTCCGTCAATGTCGCCCATTTGTCGATCGAAGAAGCGAAACTTACCGCAAGCTAGGGTTAGTACGACACAATCATCAGGCACTTTTTCTACGAACTCGGTGTAGTAGTTGCGATCGGGTTTGGCTCCATCACAGCCCCCTACCAGGAAGAAATGGCGGATTTTACGCTGTTTCACAGCCTCAATGATTTTATCTGCCACCCCTAGGACTGTATTGTGGGCAAAACCAACTGTGACTTCCCTGGCGGGTGCATCTTCAGTAAAGCCGGGAAGTGCCAGTGCTTTCTCAATAACGGGAGTAAAATCGGGTGTGCCATTGTCGATCGCACTCAAGTTAATCAGACCCGGATAGCCGACGGGGCCTACGCTAAAGAGTTTATTTTCATAATAGGAATGGGTTGGCATTAAGCAGTTGGTCGTAATCACGATCGCACCGGGGAACTTGCCAAAATCCTTGGTTTGGTTCTGCCAAGCAGTGCCGTAGTGACCGTAGAGATGGGGATACTGCTGTTTTAGTTTGGGATAGCCGTGGGCTGGTAGAAGTTCGCCGTGGGTGTAAACAGTAATTCCCGTGTCTGCTGTTTGCTTCAGCAAGCCTTCGAGTTGTTTGATGTCATGTCCTGAAACCAGAATCGCCTTCCCTTGCCGTGGATTGAGGGGAACAGGCGTGGGAATTGGGTGCCCATAGGTACCGGTATGTCCGGCATCCAATAGTTCCATAGAGCGCAGATTAATGGCTCCCACCTCAAGAGCAAGATCCACCCACTCCTGCAAGCTCAAGGTCTGGTTATCGAGGGCGACAAGTGCCTCATAAATGAAACGATACACCCGCTCGTCTTCCTGGCCCACTTCGTAGGCGTGGAAGGTGTAGGAGGCAAGACCCTTAACCCCATATAGCACTGTGAGTTTGAGTGAGAAAATATCCACATTCAAGCCAGACTGACTGAGGAACTGAGACGAAATCAGCTCACCCTGCTCAACCAGGCTATCCTCAAAGTTGGGTTCAAAGTCGGAAATTGCAGCCCAGGTAGGTGGAGTGTCTGTTGCTTGCTGCACTTGAGCCTTGAGGTTGGCGCGATGGGCGATCGCTTCTTGGAGATACTCAACAAACCGCTTTTCGGAAAAGTTGACATTCGTCATCGTGGCAAAGATCGTTTCGCAGGTGAAGACATCCACTGCATGAGTATCAATGCCTAACTCCTTTGCTTTCAGGGCAATCGGAGCCAACCCGCGCAGATAATAAATCAGCAAATCTTGGATAGCATTCACCTGGGGACTTTTCCCACAAGCACCAAACTGATGGCATCCTTGTCCGCTTGCTGTTTGTTCGCATTGTTCACAGAACATTGATTTTTTCCTTGTTGAATTGGTTAGAATTTACGCAAAAACTCGGTTATGAAAGTATTTATCCGTCCCTGACTATGTTAACTAATCTGAGTTAACAAATCTGACGCTGATTCATAGGGACTTGGAAAACCGTTTGCTTGAGTGGGGGATGAGATAGCTATCAAACACCGATGCAATATTGCGAATTAGCAAGCGCCCGATCGCAGTTACTTCAATGCCATCGCCCCAACGTTTGATTAACCCATCGGCTTCTAAGGCATCAAGTTGTGGCAAAACCTGAGCAAAATAGTCATTAAAATCTAGATCGAATCCGAGATGGTATTTTTCTTCCAAATCCTGCACCGACAGTTGGAATTGACACATCAATTCCATGATTACTGTGCGCCGAATCAGATCGTCATGATTAAGTCTAACACCTTTTTCGATAGGCAATTCACCCCCATCGATCGCCAGATAAAAATCTTTCAATCCCTTGTGGTTTTGGGTATACACATCCTGCAACATACTGATGGAAGTCATGCCAAAGCCCAACAGATCCGATTCTGGCTTAGTGGTATAACCCTGAAAATTCCGATGTAGTTGCCCAGCTTGTTGCGCGATCGCCAGTTCATCATTAGGCTTGGCAAAGTGATCCATACCAATAAACACATAGCCACTTTGCGTCAGTTGGTCGATCGTACTTTGCAGAATTTTCAGCTTTTCCCCCGCAGTGGGCAAAGCAGATTCCGGCATTCGTTTCTGAACCGGTTTGAGCCAGGGAACATAGGCAAAATTAAAGACGGCAATGCGATCAGGATTTAATAGCAAGGTCTTCTGTACAGTTTCCTGGAATGTGGCTTGTGTCTGGAAAGGTAAGCCGTAAATCAAATCTACATTTACACTTTCAAACCCAGCTTCCCGCATCCAATCCATCACATCAAACAACATCGCTTCCGGCTGCACCCGATTGATCGCTTGCTGCACGGTGGGATTAAAGTCTTGAATGCCAAAACTAATCCGATTGAAGCCTAATTGTCGCAAAAATAGAATATATTCGCGATCGATATAGCTAGGGTTGACTTCGATCGATATTTCTGCTGCGTCATCGAACCGAAAATATCGATTTAACTGGTTCCAGAGAAACTCTACCTGAGTGCGATCGAGATAGTTGGGCGTGCCGCCGCCCCAGTGCAACTGATGCACCAGCCGATCGGCATCCACCAAACTGGCAACTTGGCGAATTTGGCGATCGAGATAGCCTAAATAGGGTTCTACCACCTCCTTGCGCTGGGTAATGATGGTATTGCAGCCGCAGAAATAACAGGGCGTTTCACAAAAGGGGATGTGGCAGTAAAGCGATAAGGGGGTTTGTTTGTGATTGCCGATGGCGATCGCGGTTTTAAATGCTTTGCGATCGAAGTCAGTGCTTAATTCTGTGGCGGGTGGATAGCTGGTATAGCGAGGTAAAGGCTGGTTGTATTTATTCAACAATGCAGCATCAAATTCAACCGTTTGTGATAACTGTTTCATTAACTAATGTATCCTTCTGTTGTTGTGTAAATTCAGAACCCCGGCATATTTTAGAGATACGATCGATCTTGTTTTCCTTGGGCGAGTTATTTCGCGACAGATTCTCGCTTGGCATGAGGGCTGCGGCCTTCTGTGCTACCGGGGCGATCTTGCCGAGTCAGCAAATCAAAGGTATGATCTCCAATCGCCGCTTTCACATCGGCTTCGAGTTCGTGCATTACATCCTGGTTAAGGGTAAATGCCGCATTTGCTTCGGCGACAATTCGCTCGATCGTGTCAGCATCCACCGGAAACTCATCAAAGGTTTGGCGATAGCGTTCCTTAAATACTCGCCTTGCTTCTGGTGTCGAGATTTGGGAAAATTCATAGAAATTTGTTCCTTGATCCGGCGGCAGAGACAACGCCGATCGAATCACGTTTTTCAAGCTTTGTCCGCCGGATAAATCACCCATGTAGCGGGTGTAGGCATGGGCAATCAGCAGGACTGGATCGGTTTTTGAGAGGGTTTGAATGCGATCGCGATACACAGAACCTGCTGGCGAAGCCGTAATTTCCTCCCGCCAATTTTCACCGTAATAAAAAGCTAGATCGCAAGCCAGATTCTCAGTGCGATTTAACTCAGGGAAATAGAGGGTTCCGATTATCGGGTGGTTGACATGGCTCTGCAAAGCCGTTTCTAAGGCGCTGTAAACAAAGTACAAATCGGCAAATAGTTTACGCAAAGGTTCCCGTTCCACAATGCCTTTGATAAAGCATTTCATAAATGCAGTATTTTCGGCTGTGGTGTGGGATTTTATCGTGCCTTCTCGGAGGCGTGTCGATAGATTTGTCATGGCAATATCTCCTAATTAATAGCGGTTCTGGACGATTCAGCATTAATCGAGGGCAGTAAATAAAGGCGCAACAACTGCCAGACAATCACAGCAATCCAGGGTAATTTTTGGCAAAATTGGATGGCGGCAGGGCGCTGATTAGTTGAGATTTCTGCTAGCTTCTGATTGGCGATCGCACATCGATCCAAACGGGGAAAGAATTGTGGATGGTGGGTATCTAAAATACTGGGAAACGCCCGTTTTGCCGTTTCATTGGTGTGATGAATCACCTGCTTGTTATATTCATCGGGGTCGATACCGATCGAGTCATAAAATGTGGAGCGTTCCAACACCGTCATTGTGTGGGTGGCAAACACCGTCAGTAGGAAAAAGCGCGCCCAGAGTCTTGCTTTCCAGTTATTCCAAAGCTTAGGCTGCGATCGCAACAAAGCCTTAAAGAAATCCCCATGCCGATTTTCGTCTTGGCACCAATTCTCGAAGTAGCGAAACAGGGGATAAATTTGATGTTCTGGATGTTGTTCTAGATGGCGATACACCAAAATATAGCGCCAGTAGCCAATTTTTTCCGACAGATAAACAGTATAAATTACCCATTCTGGAGGGAAGAATGTGTAGGTACGATTTTTTGTTAAATAGCCCAGATCGAGAGACAACCCAAAATCTGCCATCGCCTTATTCAAGAAACCGGCGTGACGCGCTTCATCCCGTGCCAGTAAGCTAAAGGCTTCCGATAACAACGGTTGGCGATTCTTAAGTTTGCGGGAGAGTTCTTTGAACAACAGAAAACCCGAAAATTCTGAGGTACAGGAGCGCTCTAGAAAGTCAATAAATGCCTTTCGCGTTTCGCCATCAATCTTGTCCCAGCATTGCTCAAACTCTTGATTGCGGACAAAATGGTGGCGGTTATAGTCCGCGCGCAATTCTGCTACAACTGCTTCTAATTCCGCTTGTTGCCCGGACAGATCCATTTCGGCAACGACATCAAAATTGGTGGTGTAAAAGCGTGGTGTTAACAGGGTTTCTTGAACAGGTGCTTTAATGCTGGATGGGAGACCAGCAGACTCCGATTTACTAATTGAACTGACCATAGGAGTGGAGAGTGGATTGTTCGGAATTGATGACTGTGCACCACATTGCCTTAATCCGCGATCGCCCACAAGTCAGTTACCAGTGGTATCCTATAGTTACTTTAGGTAAAGCATTGAAGCCAATAGGACGCTTGAGCCATTTCTAAAGAAATATGGAAATTATAGTGAAGGGAGTTTATGGTGGAAGCGAGTCAGTGCGTAGAGGTTAAATGTCCGATTCAATTTGTGCTGGATTTGTTGGACAATAAATGGTCAATTTTGGTTCTACGCGAACTGTTTGGAGGCGATCGCCGTCCCCACGAATTACTCACAGCACTTCCTGGCATCAGCACCAAAACCCTCACCCAACGCCTACGAGAGTTGGAATCTCAAGGGTTAGTCGATCGGCGTGTGTATGCCGAGATTCCGCCCCGTGTCGAATATTCCCTCACGCCCAAGGGTCGCCAAATTCAACCGGTGATGGCAGCCCTGCATGAAGTAGGATCGCAGTGGCTGGGACAGGAGAGTTGCATTTGTCCCCTAACACACTCGGATGCTAAGGACGATTTAAATGCACAACAGCTTACTCCTTGAGATTGACTCAGAAACCGGGTTTTTTACGACAATATTTCGTTCCCACCGACAGATTCAGTAAAAACCCGGTTTCTTTAGTCAAAGTGCGTAAGCTCAGAAACCGGGTTTTTTACGACAATATTTCGTTCCCACCGACAGATCAAGTAAAAACCCGGTTTCTTGGATGTAGCATGGTGCTCAGAAACCGGGTTTCTTCCTAAATCGGGCGTGAGGATGTTTAGATACTCGTAGAAACCCGGTTTCTTAGATTTTGCGCGGTGCTTATGGAGTTTGGAGGCTGTTGGTGGGGATGTAGAAACCGGGTTTCTTCCTGAATCTGGGTGATGATACATAAATTATCGCAGAAACCCGGTTTCTTGAGGCTTTTTGTGAGGTGGATTTCGGCATCTATCAAACCCGGATATCCCCCTAGCCAAGAGGGCGGGCACGGGGAGTAGGGGTCGCACCGCCCCTACAAGGGGGGACCGGAAGCGTTCTCAAAGTCAACCCCTACTCCCCTTTTTAAGGGGGATTTAGGGGTATCTAGACTCAGATATAAACGAGATTTACATGGATTACACTCTTAAGTGTATGCCTCCATTGGTAAACAAGAACAGACAAAATTACGATCGCCAAACGCATTATCTATCCGGCCCACCGCAGGCCAAAACTTATATTCGCGAGTCCAAGGTGCCGGATAAGCAGCTTGCGCGCGAGTATAAGGACGATTCCACTCATCAACCATCAGAGATTCTGCGGTGTGCGGCGCATTTTTCAAGACGTTATTTTGTGCGTCAACATTACCTTTTTCAATCTCCGCAATTTCGCCTCGAATTGCAATCATTGCCTCGCAAAAACGGTCTAATTCCTGCTTCGATTCGCTTTCCGTCGGTTCCACCATTACCGTACCAGCAACCGGCCAAGAAACCGTCGGCGCGTGATAGCCGTAATCCATCAACCGTTTAGCGATATCTTCTACTTCAATAGTCGCAGATTTTTTGAGCGATCGCAAATCTAGAATACACTCATGCGCCACCAAACCAGCTTTCCCTTTGTACAAAACCGGATAATAAGATTGTAACCGTTTTGCCATGTAATTAGCATTAAGAATTGCTACTTTTGTTGCCTCAGTTAAACCCACTCCTCCCATCATCCGAATGTACATCCAAGAAATAGGCAAAATGCTAGCACTTCCCCAAGGCGCGGCGGAAACAGCACCAACTGATATTTGTTGACTGTTAACTGTTGACTGTTGACTGTTAAGAATAGAATTAGTGGGCAAAAATTCCACTAAATGAGACATTACCCCAATCGGCCCCATTCCCGGCCCGCCGCCGCCGTGGGGAATACAGAAAGTTTTGTGCAAATTCAAGTGACAAACATCAGCACCAAAATCACCGGGGCGGCACAAACCAACTTGAGCATTCATATTTGCGCCGTCCATATAAACTTGTCCGCCGCAGTTGTGGACAATCTCGCAAATCTCTTTAATTTCTTCCTCAAAAACGCCGTGAGTTGATGGATATGTTACCATCAAAGCCGCCAGTTCTTTTTTGTGCTTGTCTGCTTTTTTATGTAAATCGGCGACATCAATATTGCCCTGGGAATCACACTCGACAGCAACTACTTTCATCCCCGCCATCACCGCGCTAGCCGGATTTGTACCGTGGGCTGACTGGGGAATCAAACAGATATTTCGGTGAGATTCGCCTCGGTGTTCGTGGTATTGGCGAATAACTAACAAGCCCGCGTATTCGCCCTGAGAACCGGCGTTTGGCTGCAAAGAAATTCCCGCAAAACCGGTGATTTCTGCCAGCCACTGTTCTAGTTGCACGAACATCATTTGATAGCCGCGAGTTTGATCGCGGGGTGCAAAGGGATGTATCTTGCCAAATTCTGCCCAAGTCACCGGCATCATCTCTGCTGTTGCATTCAATTTCATTGTGCAAGAACCCAAGGGAATCATCGATGTATTTAACGATAAATCCTTGGCTTCTAAACGGTGCAAATAGCGCAAAAGTTCAGTTTCTGAATGGTAACTGTTGAAAACTGGATGGGCGAGATAGCTGCTGGTGCGATCGCAAAAATCTGGTAAGGTCAAATAGGAATTCAATGCGTCGGCATCCAGCGGAATGTTGAGAGCATTCTGCCCGTCTGCCCTGATATAATCTTTATCCTGTGCAAAAATTTCCCACAACTCTTGCACATCTTCAACGCTGACAGTTTCATCTAAAGTGATTCCCACTGTCGAATCATCGAAAACTCGGAGATTAATTTTGCGTACTTTAGCAGCTTCTAGAAGTTCTGACAGCGGTTTGTCTCCCAATTCTACTCGCAGAGTATCGAAGAAAGGTTGAGAACCAATTGTGTATCCGAAACTTCTTAAACCGGATGCCAAAAGTGCTGTTAAAGTCCGTACTTTCTCAGCAATGTCTTTCAGTCCAGACGGGCCGTGATAAACAGCATACATACTCGCCATCACTGCCAGCAAAACTTGAGCCGTACAAATATTGCTGGTTGCTTTTTCGCGGCGGATGTGTTGTTCGCGAGTTTGCAAGGCCAAACGTAAAGCAGATTTGCCGTTGGCATCTTTAGAAACGCCGACAATTCTCCCCGGAACTTGCCGTTTAAACTCTTCTCGCGTGGCGAAATAGGCGGCGTGGGGCCCTCCGAATCCCATCGGCACTCCGAAGCGCTGAGTGCTTCCTACGGCTATATCCGCGCCGAATTCGCCGGGGGGTGTGAGCAAGCAAAGGCTCAATATGTCGGCGGCTACTGTGACTAATGCGCCGACTTCGTGTGCCGATCGAATAAAATCGGTATAGTCGTAAATTGCGCCGTCTGTGGCGGGGTATTGCAGGAGAGCGCCGAAGATTGTACGATCGAACTCAAAGCTTTGATGGTCGCCGACAATTACCTCAATTCCCAGCGGCTTAGCGCGAGTTTGCACCACTTCCACAGTTTGAGGGTGGCAATCTTGGGAAACAAAAAACGCTTTTGCCTTATTTTTGCTGGCGCCGTAACTAACCGCCATCGCTTCCGCCGCCGCTGTCCCTTCATCCAGCAAAGAAGCGTTGGCAATTTCCAAACCCGTGAGGTCAATTATCATGGTTTGGAAGTTCAGTAAAGCTTCCAATCGCCCTTGAGCAATTTCGGCTTGGTAGGGAGTGTAAGCTGTATACCAGCCGGGATTTTCTAGGATATTCCGCTGAATGACGGGGGGAGTGATGCAGTCGTGATATCCAGTGCCGATGTACGATCGAAATACCTGATTTTTTGCAGCAATTTCTTTCAATTCTGCCAAAGCGCTGTACTCGCTTTGCGCTGCGGGAAGTTGTAAGGGTTGAGAAATGCGAATCGCCGCTGGAACCGTTTTGTCAATCAACTCATCGAGGCTGGAAATGCCCAAAACATTGAGCATTTGCTGGATTTCGTTGGGTGTCGGGCCAATGTGCCGGCCCGCAAAACCATTGATGGAGGAAAGGTTTTGCTGCTGACTGGGTTCAAGTTGAGGGCTGTAGAGTACCAAGGCGGATTCTCCTGAATAGACTTTTGCTTCTTTGTTTGTAACATTTTGCTAAGAAAACCAGGAAGATTTTTTGCGTGTATCAAAGTCCGAGAGTCCGACAGTCCGACAGTCCGACAGTCCGACAGTCCGACAGTCCGACAGTCCGACAGGGGTTGAAACCCCTGTCTCATAG
>NZ_JAUBOR010000059.1:0-28524 GCF_036700305.1 Microcoleus sp. Z1_A1 | reverse complement strand
CCGATGATGGTGTCGGAACCTAGATTGCCGTAGAGAGTATCCGAGTCAGTTTCGCCAAAAATACGATCGTCCCCTTTACCTCCAAACACCACATCGAAGCCGTTGCCCCCTCGCAAGGTGTCGTCTTGTTCTTGGCCGTGAAGTAAGTCGTTGCCCTCGCCTCCTGTCAGCAAATCGAAGCCGTCGGGGTCGCTATCGAGGGAGTTGAGTACCCCACCAAACAGAGAGTCGTCTCCCTTGTCGCCCCAAAGGGTATCGGGCCCTTTGTCACCCCAAATCAGGTCGTTGTCGATGCCACCATAGGCGATGTCAGGGCCTTTGCCGGAGTAAATGGTGTCATTGCCTTGAGTGCCTGCTATGGCGTCGCCTGAATCACCGCCGAAAATTAGGTCGCTGTCGTTGTCGGTTAAGTCGATGTTGTTGCCGTTGTCGCCGACTATGGTGTCGCCACCGCGATCGCCGTACAATGTGTCGGAGTGGCGATCGCCAAAAATGCGATCGCCCGCTTTGCCACCAAATACGGCATCGTTGTCTTTGCCGGCGTAAACGATGTCGTTGCCGAGTCCTGCTGCGATGAAGTCTCGCTGTTGTTCGCCGTATATGATATCGCTGCCGCCTTCACCTAACACTGTGTCGTCGCCCTCAAATGAGAGAAACAGTTCGTTAGTTTCGTTCCCTGTTAAATAATCGTTTCCCTCTGTGCCGATGCTGGTGTTTTGGATGTTGATGAGTTGGGCGGCGTTGGAGTCGAAGTTGAGTATGGGTGAAGGCTGGGGGGGGAGAAATGCGATGAGAGGGGGCTGGGGCAGGGGGTCGCAACCGCAACTGGTATCTGGTTCGGGTACTGGGTTGAATATGGGGGTTGGTTCTGGGGCTGGTGTTGGTGTTGGGACGGGTGGTGTGGGTGTGGGTGGTGTGGGTGTGGGTGTGGGTGGTGTTGGTGGTGTTGGTTCTGGCGCGGGGACGGGCGCGGGTGTTGATTCTGGCGCGGGGACGGGCGCGGGTGTTGGTTCCGCTGCAGGTGTTGGTTCCGCTGCAGGTGTTGGTGGTGTTGGTGTTGGTTCCGGCGCGGGTGTTGGTGTTGGTTCCGGCGCGGGTGTTGGTGTTGGTTCCGGCGCGGGTGTTGGTGTCGGTTCCGGCGCGGGTGTTGGTGTTGGTTCCGGCGCGGGTGTCGGTGTTGGTGGTGTCGGCACCGGTATCGGCACCGGTATCGGCGCGGGTGTCGGTGTTGGTGGTATCGGCACCGGTATCGGCGCGGGTGTGGGTGTTGGTGGTGTGGGTGTCGGTGTTGGTGGTGTCGGTTCCGGCGCGGGTGTCGGTGTTGGTGGTGTCGGCACGGGTATCGGCGCGGGTGTCGGCACGGGTATCGGTTCCTTAAGGGGAATGAGAGAGACAGTGGCGACTGCGGCACTGGTAGCGCCGAGGTTATCTGTAGCGCTGTAGGTGAAGTTTGCCCCTGTGAAATTGCCGGACGCTTGGAAGAACAACTGGGTAATTTGCTCGGCTGTAAGGGTTTGACCTGCCGTGACCCGCACTCCTTGGCTGGGGTCGCCCAAGAACAGCGTGCCTTCATTGGCTGGTGGCAAGGTGTTTACCGTAAAGGAAACCACCGTCCCGTCTGGGTCGGTTCCTCCGAGTCCGGGGATGTTCGCGGTTGTTTCCACCAACAAAGCGACGCTGGAGTTGTTGGCGACGGGTGGCCCGTCGGTGGGAGGTAATAGTCCTCGCAGGGAGGCTGTAGCGGGGGCTGGACTAATGGCGCCGCGGCTGTCTGTGGCGCTGTAGGTAAAGTTGGTGGCTGTGAATTCGCTGGTTGCTTGGAAGAATAACTGGCTGATTTGAGTTGCGCTAAGTCTTTGGCCTGCCGTGACCCGGATTCCCTGGCTGGGATCGCCCAAGAATAGGACGCCTTGATTTGCTGCCGGCAGGGTGTTGATAGTGAAGAATTCGATCGAGTCGTCGAGGTCTTTTGCCGTGAGCCCTGTGAGGTTGACTGTGCTGTTTGGCGCCAGTGTCTTGCTGAAGTTTGTCGGTACCGGCGGGTAGTTGAACGCCAGTGAGACCAGAGAAACGGTGGCTGCAGGACTGATGCCACCGAGATTGTCCCTGCTGCTGTAGGTAAAGTTAGCCCCTGTGAAATTGCCGGCCGACTGGAAGAATAACTGCGTCATTTGCTCGGCTGTCAGGGTTTGACCTGCCGTGACGGCGACTCCTCCGGTTGCGGGGTCGCCCAAGAACAGGATGCCTTGATTTGCCGGCGGCAGGGTGCTGATGGTGAATGCAACCACTGTGCCGTCTGAGTCTCTGCCTCCGAGCCCGCTAATTTGGACAACGCTGTTGGGCCCGATCGCCACATTGCTGCTGTCGGCTGACGGAAGCTTGTTGGGTGAAGGCGGAGCGAGTAAAATGGCGGTGGTGACAGTGGCTCTGGACTCGGAACCGTTGTTATTGCTGGGGTCGGGATCGAAAGTGGTCGATCGACTCTGGGAAGTATTGCTAATGGTGCCGATCGCTGGAATGACTACTGTTACCTCGCGGTTGATGTTGCTGCCGCTAGTCAAACTGCGAATTGTTGGGAAGGTGACAACCCCTGTCACTGGGTCGTAAGTGCCGTTATCGGATGCGCTGACTCCCGTTAAACCGGGAATGATGCTGTCTGTAATCACTACGTTTTCAGCAGCATTCGGCCCATTGTTGGCGGTAGTTATAGTATAAGTCACGGAACTACCCGCAGGAGCAGATGTGAGACCGCTCTTGGACGTAACCAAGTCGGCGCGAGCTGCCTCGATCGCAGTAACGACTCGCCCCCCCGCCTGACCGGGCAATGCGACTGTCGAGCCGTCGTTATTCGTCAAGTCCGGGTCAAAAGTGTCCGATCGACTCAAGACAATGTTGGTGATGCTCGTCAGGGTAGACGGCGGTACAAAAGTCAGGCTGCGGGTGACGCTGCTGCCGCTGGCTAAAGTCGCGATCGCTGGGAAATCGATCGCCCCTGTGGCAGCATTGTAGGTTCCGCCATCGGACACCCTGACATTAGTTAAGCCGGGAATTAGGCTGTCGGTGATGACTACGTTGGTCGCGGGACTAGGCCCGTTGTTGGTAGTAGTAATTGTATAAAGTAGCGTGTCGCCCACCTCGATGCTGGCCGGAGCCGTTTTTTGGGTGACAATATCGGCCACAGCCTCGATCGAGGTAATGACGGTGGCGTTGGGGTTTGTACCGTTGTTGTTGGCAGGAGTGGAGTCGGGAGTGATGGAGGTACTTCTGGCCGTGTTGCTGATGGAAGTTAGGGTGGGCGGCACTGTGAAGCCGATCGTCCGGGTGACTGTCTCCTTATGGGCTATTGCCACGGGCGCAAAGGTGACAATCCCCGTCACTGGATCGTAAACGCCACCGTTAGATGCCGTGACTCCGGTTAACCCCGGAACTATGCTGTCAGTGATGGTTACAGCTTCTGCAGGACTCGGCCCTAAGTTGACTGTGGCGATCGTATAGCTGACCGAACTACCGGCAGTAGCACTCGTAGATCCGGTTTTCGTGGTAACAAGATCCGCGTTGGGCGCAATACTTGTCGTAACCGTAGAGTTAGTGGGAGTGCCGTCTTTGTTGGTCGCCCAGCCGTTGTTGTTAGTGGCGATCGGATCGAAAGTCGCCGCGCTACTCCGGGCCGTGTTGCTGATGGCGGTAAGGGTGGCTGGGGCAATGAAACTGACGGTGCGGGTCGCAGTAGCTGCATTTGCCAGGGTTGTCAATGCTGGGAAGGTGACAATGCCGGAAACTGGGTCGTAACTCCCCCCATCCGATACGCTGACTCCTGTTAAACCCGGAATAATGCTGTCCGTGATGGTCACATTGGCAGCGGGGTCTGGCCCCATGTTAGTCGTAGTCAATGTGTAGGCGACGCTTGACCCGGCCGAAGTAGTCACAGGCCCACTTTTGGTAGTAACTAAATCTGCGACTGTATCGACAACAGTGGTAAAGACTACACCAGGCCCCTCGATTTGCCCTGGCGCGAGTACACCGCTGTTGTTGCCCAGATCGGGGTCGAAAGTCGAGCTATTGCTGAATGCAACGTTGGCAAAACTGCTACCGCTGGTTAAACCGGGTGGCAAATCAATAGTCAGGGTGTAAGTCAGAGTCTCACCCGCATTGAGAACCGGAATTAACGGCCAGGTGACAGCTTTCGTTTCGTTCACATAAGTGCCATTGTTGGAGGCAGTGAGAACCGGCGGCAATCCCCCCGGACGCAGCATTTCAAAAGGTATTTCGTCTTGAATCAGGACATTTGTAGCGGGCGCTGGCCCCCTGTTTACAGTTGTAATCGTGTAGGTAATGCTGCTTCCGGGCTTGACGAACTGCGGGCCGCTCTTGATAGTGGCAACCTCAGCGGTGATACTGGGAGGATTGATAGTTTCAACTACCAGGTTTTGAAGTTCGTGAATGTTGTTGGCGCTTCCTGTGGAACTGCCAAAACCAAATTTCAAAATTGGCGGTACCCGGCCGTTTTCGGTGGCCAAGTTGCGGATGTCGATCAATGTAGTTTCGTAGATGTCGTCGAAATTTGCATCGAAGGCCACGGTGAGGCGAGAGGGATTGACCGGATCGTTAGATGGATTCAGTGTAATTTGAACGGATCTTTTGGCTAAATTGCGATCGCTCGTGAACGTATTGCTGAAGTTAAAACTGGCGCCTGGTTCAGGGCCACTAAAGTCAATGCTTGTAGGAATGTTATCGATGCCGAAGGGAACGATCGCATTTGTTAAAAACCGATAATCGTTTGCTTGATTTCCTCTAACAGTTACTGAATCTGGTCTGAAAGAACCAATAGAGGAGCCGGGAATCGGGGGTGGCTCAGGACCCGACCGCCCTTCTGTGGATGTTGAAAAATTGCCAAACTCGTCAAGCCCAATGCCTAAATAACCTCCCTCAATACCGGGTATACCCGTTCGTGGAGCGTAAGCGACAGAACCGCCATAACCCCCAGTCCTTGTTGGGCTAACAGTGCCGTCAATCAAGAAGAAACCCAGCCCGTCCCCTGGCTGAGGGCTAATAAATGGTTGCGGAGCATTAGCTTGCTCCCTTGAACCGTAAGAATAAAAATCAAACTGGACTCTGAGACCGTCGGTTGAAGGAATGGGGTTGTTGTAGATGACGAAGGCTTCCCGAAGGTTTACTGCTGGAGTTAATCGCAGAGCGCCATCGCCGGGAGTTGCACCGCCCAAAGCCGGAAGTACGCCGGATACTGTGCCTCCGGTAATGCCGGGGATAAGTTGATCGGCTGCTGGATCGTTGCTGCTGGGATCGAACAGTGCCCCGTCATTTCCCCCGTAAATCCAAGGCCCCCTAACTGTGGAGTTTTTGAAAGTTTCGTTAACTAATGTGCCGAGGGCGTAAGGGTAGGCTTCGAGGACTTCTTTTTCAATGGCGATTCTCGCCTTTATTTCCCCTGTCGCAAATTTTAATTGCCAGTCGCCGCCGAGGGCCACACTCCCCGTCAAGTTGTCGGAAGCTGCAATATCTGCACCGACCATCAAGCTTAGCTGCCGCACGAAGGCTTGGCCGCTTTCCCCCGCTGCGACGCTGCACCCGAATAACAAGATATCTCCTCTCTCGCTGAGGGCTTTTCTCCACTGCTGTAACGAATGGCTGTAGGTTTGTAGGTTGTCGTTGCAGAGTTCGATCGACCCTAGCTGCACTCCTGCTTCTCGACCGTGAGAAACTATCTGAAGGCTGTCTAAATCGCTGCAATTAGCCAAAATTCTAGTAATTTGCTCGACTCCATCCCCCGTCGAGTTCAGTACAAATACCTCTGTATCGGCTGTTGCTCCTCTTGCCAAGCTCTCGCAGTTCTCTACTCTGGCATCGAGAAACAGTACATTTTTTACAGTCCGAGGGGGCAACCACGGGGAGTTTTCCCTTACAGTCGATCGCAAAAATTCTCTGTGGGGATGCCCAGTTCTCGTGCCGCCACGAATTTTCTGGGACAGGGGCAACCACGGGGGGATTGCCCCTACTGTTTTTACTTGTTTTATTGGTTTTTTCTGATGATAAGTTACTGTTGTTCGGGATTTTGCGCCCCCAATCCTTGTGGTGGACTCACCTATTTTTGGGGCGATAAAAATTGGTTTGTTGCAGATGCTTTGCATGGTAAAATAGTCTCACTAATTGTAGATGATATACCCATTTCCCGATGATTATTATCACCTATTTAAAAGGCTTAATTGCAGAGTAAGAGGCTCTGCTGCTTGACTGAGATTCAGAGCAAAAAGCCAATTTTACTCAGCACAAAGCAGTGCTATATGGATATTTAATAGCATTGCAAATAGCGCCGGCAGAAGAACTGAGGATTTGGTGTTTAAATCCCAATAATCTCTCTATCGGGTGATATTTTGCCTTCGACTTTTTTCTTTTAGGATCGCGAGTGTATCTGTTACACAGCTCTTACCTCGCGCAGTAGATAAGAACACGAGTTCTCAAGAATTTACTTGATGAGCTTTTCTGTACCTCGTCTAATGCACTTTACTTGGCAGATAAAACTCACTATTTCTAGACGTATAAACCTGGTTTGAGGGACGAAAAGACTTCTTTGCAGCCCTCGCTCCCGGTAAACAACTCGGTTTCTTTGGTTTGGCTGTGCAAGCCCTGTTCACAATAGCAACCACACATTAATTAGGGAGTGATAGCCGTCACATAATTATGGCGACTGTGCCCGAAGTGTTATTCAACTGATATCTTTTACCATTCTCAATAACCATTCTATGGGGGGTTCTCCTGCCCAGCCCATAAGAAAATTCACTTGTTGTGGAACAGGCCAGAAAGCCTATTCTTGAAAATGGTGCAACATATGAGATTCAATTGAAATTGGCATACCCTGTATCGACGAAGCTTCTTAAAAATTCATGACTTGGAGTCTGGACATAGCAATCTAGGTTTGAGACTGTTTCGCTACGATCGCAAAAACAGATTAGTGCTCCCCACAAGCAAATTCTCAAACTGTCAAGAAACGAGTCTTCGAGCTGGTTTCTGTTTAAGATAAATGCTCGGGACAATGTTTCGTGCAGAATTTTTCATGATGTTTTGGAGAAACGGATTTGGAGATGTGCGCCTCAGCTATTTACGATTTTTGTTGGCTAATTTTCTTAACTGCAGGAGTTACGCTCAGGAGACAGGAAAACCAATTTATGACTAGATTTCTCGTCGTCTAACCAAAATTTATCATCTAAACCTGGTTTCTGATCGTAAGTCATCAACTAGAAAAACACCGATCGCAATCCGCCAGTTATGGCAACTGTAACCAAGCAATAATGCTCGATTAGGTTTTAACTGCTGAGTTTGGGCGTGGGTCGTCCAAAACAAGCTTCACCAATAATCATTACACGTAAGTACATCTTAACTCATTGATTATTACATCCGCAAATAGACGTAGATACAAGCACCAATATAAGCTATATCTTTTCACCGCGAGCGTCAAGGGTTCGGGCTTGGTAGTACCGACAATCTTGACAGGGCCCAGAAGGATTGACAGCGCAGCGAATGTAATTTGAGCGGGCGTTATACTCGCAAGTGATATCGCCGATAGCATAACCGAGGCTTTGTATGTAAGTGCGATCGGCAGTTGGTAGTTGAGTTCGGATTGGTCTATTCGCTACCGCAAGTCTGGCGGCTGCAATTCTATCGCGGGCTTGGCTCTGGGCATAGCGCATCACCCACAAAGACAGCAGCGAGGGAGCTAAACCTATGAAAATAATTAGGAGAGCAGTTAGCACTTTTTCAGAGCTTATGTGGAGAATATTTGTTTTGATTTAGGCTATGGCAACAAAAAACCCTCCCCGAAAAGACGGTTTTAAATAAGAAAAGTTCCCGATCAAGTCTCAAACTAGGCCGCCCCTGTGTTAACCGTTAGCTGGCTGCTGAGGAGGGCGAATTAAATAACTTACAATTTTAATTGTTATTGTGGGATGGGCGTCGGGCCCGTCTTTTTTGGACGGGCCCGACGCCCATCCCACAAACTTTTTGAGAAACCCGGTTGCTTTCCAAAACCAAAACGGTTAAACCTTAGCAATATCCCCCGCTAAATCCATCAGCGAACCCGCACCTTCTACCTTAGCAACATCTAACAAAGTCTTCAAAACTGAATCGGGATTCAAACTAATCGAATCAATTCCCAACTCAACCAAGAAACGAGCAAACTCAGGATAATCGCTGGGCGCTTGACCGCAAATTCCAATCTTGCGATCGTACTTTTTGGCGGCTTTAATGGCAATTGCTACCATGCGCTTGACAGCTTCATTCCGTTCGTCAAAAATGTGTGCGACTAAAGCAGAATCCCGGTCTAATCCTAATGTTAGCTGAGTTAAATCGTTAGAGCCGATCGAGAATCCGTCAAAAACTTGGGCAAATTCGTCAGCAAATATGACATTGCTTGGCAATTCGCACATCACATACACTTGCAAGCCGTTTTCGCCCTTGACTAAACCGTGTTTTGCCATCTCTGCCAACACTTTTCGCCCTTCATCCGGGGTGCGACAAAATGGAATCATCGGAATCACATTTGTCAAGCCCATTTCGTCGCGAACTCGCTTTAATGCTTTGCATTCCAAAGCGTAAGCTTCGCGGTAATTCGGGTCGTAATAACGAGAGGCGCCGCGCCACCCGATCATCGGGTTTTCTTCCTTGGGTTCAAACTGCCGCCCGCCCAAAAGATTAGCATATTCGTTGCTCTTGAAATCGCTCATCCGCACGATAACTGGATTTGGATAAAATGCGGCGGCAATTGTGGCAATTCCGTGGGCGAGTTTGTCGGTGAAGAAATCGGGTTTGTGTTGGTAAAGTGCTGTCAGGTTTGCAATTTCTTCCTTGACTGATTCATCCACCAATTCGTCAAAGTGAATCAGTGCCAGCGGGTGTGCTTTAATGTGATTGGCAATGATGAATTCCAACCGCGCTAAGCCTACGCCGTCGCAAGGAATGGCTGATAAACCAAAGGCTTCTTCTGGGTTCCCGACATTCATTAAAATTTGAGTGCGGGTGCGGGGTAAATTCTCGATCGCAGTTTCTTGAATTTCAAAAGGAAGCAAACCGGAATAAACTTTGCCTTCATCTCCTTCGGAACAAGAAACAGTGATTTCTTGCCCGTTTTTCAAGATTTGGGTGGCATCGCCGGTGCCGACAATGGCGGGAATTCCCATTTCTCTGGCGATGATGGCGGCGTGACAAGTACGCCCACCGGAATTGGTGACGATCGCACTTGCTTTTTTCATGATCGGTTCCCAATCCGGGTCTGTTTTGTTGGTAACTAAAACTTCTCCTGATTGAAATTCAGCAATTCTGTGAACGTCTAAAATCACGCGGGCTTTGCCTTGTCCGATTGATTCGCCAACGGCGCGTCCTTTTGCCAAAACTGCACTGCTGCCTTGCAATTTGTAGTTTCGCAAAACTTTAGCAGACTTTTGAGATTGTACTGTTTCGGGTCGCGCTTGGACAATAAACAATTCGCCGGTATTGCCGTCTTTTGCCCACTCAATGTCCATCGGGGTATAAGTACCGCGCACTTTTGAGTAGTGTTCTTCGATGACTACTGCCCATTTTGCTAGTTGCAAAATTTCATCATCTTGGATGGCAAATTTGTTTTTTTCTGCTGCGATGACGGAGACGTTTTTGGTGTATTTAGAACCGCCGATATCGTACACCATTTTGAGTGTTTTGGTGCCGAGACGTTTGTCTAAAATCGGGAGAAAACCTTGTTTTAATGTTGGTTTAAAGACGAAGTATTCGTCGGGGTTGACGGTGCCTTGGACGACGTTTTCGCCTAATCCGTAGGCGGCGGTGACTAATACGGCGTTTTTGAATCCGGTTTCGGTGTCGATGCTGAACATGACGCCGGAGGATGCTAAGTCCGATCGCACCATTTTTTGGACGCCGACTGATAGGGCGACTTCAAAGTGGTCGAAACCCCGCTGTTGGCGGTAGGAAATCGCGCGATCGGTGAATATGGAAGCAAAGCATTTGTGACAGCATTCGAGAACGCCAGCGCAAGCTTGGACGTTGAGGTAGGTTTCTTGCTGTCCCGCGAAACTGGCGTCTGGTAAGTCTTCGGCGGTGGCGGAGGAACGCACTGCTACGTCTGTACTGTCGCCGTAGCGATCGCACAATTTTTCGTAAGCATCGGCGATCGCCGCTTGGAGTTCTCGCGGAAATGGTGTGTCGAGAATCAGTGCCCGCGCTTGCTTGCCTTTTTGTCGCAGGTTCTGCATATCTTCTACGTCTAAATCGGCAAAAATTTCGCGCAATTTAGCTTCTAAACCCGCTGACTGGATGAAGTACCGGTAAGCGTATGCTGTAGTTGCAAATCCGTTGGGAACTCTGACTCCTTGGCTGGTTAATTGTTGAATCATTTCGCCCAAAGAAGCATTTTTACCGCCTACTAATGGGATGTCGGCGATGCCGACTTCATCAAATAACAATACTAAGGCTTTTTCTTTGGGAATTACACCGGGTTTTTGATCAATTGCTAATTTTTCGATCATGGCTTTTTTCCTCTCAACTTCATCTCAGTTCGGTCAAAGCACAGTAAACAAAGGACAGTTTATTGGGAATTGTAATTTGGCTACCAAAGTTCTCTGATTTTTTCCTAGGCTGTATCAACCGAGTTTTCGATTGCCTCTACTTCAAGATTATCACTTTTTGGCTAAATAGCAAGGCCTGTGGAGATATTTGATTTGATTGCAAAACGTAAAGAATTTGCAGGAATGAGTTTATGTAAGGTATTATAAAAGAAGTGGTAAAAATATGAATAACGAAGATAGTTCTCACCGCTTTTTTGGCGTTGAGCGCTCATTGGTGCGGGGATATCGCTGGGATTGTGTTGGTAGCGGAATCCAAGGGCAAGAAACGGTGGGGTTCGATCGCGCGATCGGCTGAACCCGCCCAAAAACCGATACTTACTTTCCGATAGGAGTCGTGAGTCACCAAAAATAGGAGATTCTAGTTCAACCTCTCCGATTCATCTGTGGACTAAATCTAAAATCTAAAATCTAAAATCGGGTGACAGGGGCGATCGCCTCAAAAAATACTATGCAGCTTAGTTTCCTCCTGACACCGAGATTCTAAAAACCTTAAAAAATTTACCCCTGATTGCGTTAGCCTACTTAGAGGAAAAACACAATCGCATAGATATCAGATATTATATCATTTTCAATAAGCCTTTTAAGAGCTGGTTATAAGAAACCCTCCCAAGAAAATTTACTCTTTCTGAAATGGGCCAGAAAGCCAGTTATTGAGAACCGTTCAACATCTAAGATAGAGTGCATTGTAATTGTTGAACCAAATAGTTTTCAACTGGGAACGGCGGATTTTGTGGCTATACAATTGTTTATATGCTATAATAGGTGGCTAAACTGCCTTATGACAAAAAACAAGGTATATGATATCAGTTTTGAGCCCACCCGCAAAGCGAAACGGCTTTAAAGTTCTTCTGGTCGAAGACAATCAAGCAGAAGCCGATCTGATTGAAGAATTATTATTAGAAACAAACGCCAGTAGAGCCGAACCCCAAAGGCTATCAGTAAGTTGTACGGACCGTCTGAGCAAAGCGCAGGAACTTTTGGTCAGCGAACATTTTGATGTGATTTTACTAGACCTTTCGCTGCCAGACAGCCAAGACTTAAATACAATTGTCAAAATACAAGAATATAGTCTAAATACTCCGATTGTCGTACTGACTGCCCGCAACGATGAAGAGCTTGCCCTGCAGTCAATCCAAGCCGGAGCTCAAGATTATCTAGTCAAGCGAAAAATTGACAGCGAAGTGTTAATTAGATCGCTTCGCTACGCAGTCGAGCGACAGCACAACCAAGAAGCTTTACGAAAAAGCGAAGAAAAATATCGCTCGGTAGTCGAGAATTCTCTCGTCGGAATTGCCATTCTCGCTCCTCCTATTTCCCCCTCAGCACCCGAAAAATGCGAGTGGTTGGAAGTGAACGATGCTTTGTGCGATTTACTGGGATACGATCGCCAGGATTTTTGGCATGAGAATTGGGAAATGTGGGTTTTTCCTGAAGACTTGCAGTCTAGTTTAGAGCAGTTAAATAAAATTTTGGCAGGGCAGAGTGAAGGCTATGTTTTAGACCAAAGATGGCGCAGAAAAGATGGAAAAACCGTTTATACTAGAGTTTACCTTCGCTGTATCCGCGCCCTAGACGGCTCGATAGACCGCCTGATTAAAGTAGTCTTGGACGTGAGCGATCGCTACCGTTACGAAGCTCAATTAAAAGCATCAGAAGAGTTTTTAAATCACACGATAAATTCTACTCCCGATCCAATTTTTGTCAAAGATGATCAGCACAAATGGATCGTTGTAAACGATGCTTTTTGCAATTTGATAGGAAAAAGGCGATCGGAACTGATTGGCCAGTCAGGATACGATTATTTTCCCCCAGCACAAGCGGCTTTTTTTTGGCAACAAGACGAGCAAGTATTGCAAAGAAGTCTTGCTCAGGAAACAGAAGAAATTTTTACAGATAGCGGTGGTCAAGAACGCATTATATCTACTAAAAAAACAGTATTTAAAAAAACCGATGGGACTAAAATGTTGGTTGGAACAATGCGAGATGTGACCGAATACAAACGCCAGCAAATTGCGTTGCAGGAAAGCGAAGCTCGATTTCAAATAATGACGGACAACGTGCCGGGAATGATTTATCAATATCGGCTTTATGTAGATGGTAAAACATCTTTTACTTACGTTTCTTCTGGCAGTTGGCAGATATACAATTTAAAGCCAGAAGAAATAGAAGAAAATGCCAGTTTGGCTTTTGCAACAGTTCACCCAGACGACATCTCAGACTTGCAGCGATCAATGGCAACTTCAGCGGCGACTCAGCAAGCTTGGCAACACCAGTGGCGGCAAGTTATGGGAGATCGAGTGAAATGGCTTCAAGGCGCGTCGAAGCCAGAAAAGCAAGCAAACGGCGATATAGTTTGGGACGGTTTAGTGATGGATGTTACGGAATTGAAACAAACCCAGCAAGACCGCGATCGATTTTTTAATCTCTCGCTGGATTTACTTTGCATTGCAGGTTTTGACGGCTATTTCAAACGCTTAAACCCCGCTTGGTCAAATGTATTGGGTTATAGCAGCGATGAAATCTTAGCCAAACCTTTGATAGAATTAGTCCATCCAGAAGACCTAGAAATTACTGTAGCGGAATTAGAAAAACTTAAAAAAAGCCACCCGATTATTAGCTTAGAAAACCGCTATCTTTGCCAAGATGGTACTTATAAATGGCTGTCGTGGACTGCATCGCCGTTTGCAGAAGAAGGTTTGATTTATGCCGTGGCTCGCGATGTTACATTTAGCAAGCAAGCTGAAGCTGAATTGCGTAAGAGCGCAGCCACCAACCGCGCTCTTTTAAATGCGATACCAGACATGATATTTCGCTGTCGGGCAGACGGCACTTTTGTAGACTTCAAACCTGCAAAAGATTTCGATAATATCCTACCGCAAAAAGCACTAATCGGCAAAAAAGCACAAGACATATTGCCTGCTGCTTTTGCTGACAAAATCTTGTCGGGCCATCAACAAGCGATCGCCACTGGCGAGATTCAAGTTGTAGAATATCAAATGCCCGTTAATGATGAACTGTACGATTTTGAAGCGAGAATTGTTTTCTGCACGGATGACGAAATTATCGCGATCGTCCGCGACATCACCAATCGCAAACGTTTCGAGTCAAAACTCCACAGGCAAGCAGCAGCAATGGCGGCTGCTTCCGAAGGTATCGCCATATTCAGTGCCGACAAAGAGGTGATTTATTGCAACGCAGCACGACTCAATATCTACGGTTACAACTCTCTCGAAGAAATCTTAGGTAAAAGTTGGAAAATATTCTACCAAGGTGCAGAACTGCAAAGGTTCGAGCAAGAAGTCCTGCCGACTTTAGTGCAGAAAGGTTCTTACAGCACCGAAGCAGTAGGATGCCGCCGCGACGGATCGGAAGTCCCTCTCGATGTATCGCTGACAATGCTAGCCGGCGGAGAAACTATTTGCGTTGTTCGCGATATTTCTCAAAGAAAACAAGCAGAAGCAGCACTGCGGGAAAGCCAGCGATTCGCTCAGCAAATTGCTGGGGCAATTCCTAATATTTTGTATGTTTGTGACTTAATTGAAAAAAAAAATATCTATGGGAACGCTTCTATCTACCACATTCTTGGCTATACAGTAGAGGAAATTCAGGCAATGGGGCCGTGGATGATGTCAACTTTAATCCACCCCGAAAATTTAATCAAAATGCCTGATTATTTACAGCAAGTCGAAACAGGCAGCGAAGGGGATATCTTTGAAATTGAATACAGAATTAGGCACAAGGATGGTTCTTGGCGCTGGATGGTTAGCCGAGATACTGTATTTGCCAAAACAGCAGACGGTAAGTTAAAACAAATTCTCGGCACGGCAACTGATATTACCGAAAGCAAGCAAGCAGAAGATGAAATAAAGCTGTTGCTGGCCGCAACTCAAGCTATTAGTCAGTCTGCCGATTTTCACAGCGCCCTCCCGCAAATTCTGCGGTTGCTGTGCAATGCGATCGGCTGGAATTTTGCGGAAGCTTGGATACCGACTGCTAACGGTAGTTGTTTGGAACATAGCGAAACTTGGTACGCTAGCGATCGCGATTTAGATAGGTTCGGCCGCGAAAGTAAAAGAATTAGATTCGCCGCCGGAGTGGCAGTACCTGGACGGATTTGGTCAACCAGAAATGTAGAATGGATTGAAGATATTTCTCTAGCCAAAAATCATCTTTTTGCCCGATCGCAAATGGCGAAATCAGTCGGATTGAAAGCTTGTTTCGGAGTGCCAATTCACGCTAGTTCAAAGGTGCTGGCAGTTTTAGTATTCTGCAAGCGCGATCGCTCGATTATGGAACCGCGTATAGTAGAGTTGGTCAAGGCTGTAGCGACTCAGTTGGGCGATCATATTCAGCGCAAACAAGCCGAAGAAGAATTGCGTAAAAGTGAAGAACGCTGGCAGTTAGTTCTTAAAGGCAATCAAGACGGAATTTGGGATCTGAATCTTCAAACAAATGAAGCTTTTCGCTCGGCCCGCTGGCAAGAAATTATCGGTTACACAGACGGCGAAATCGACAGCACCAACAGCGCATCGATCGATCGCATCCATCCAGACGATCGCTCACGAGTGCAAGCAGCGATCCAAGGTTATCTCGATCGGCAAACCCCCAATTACGCCGCCGAATACCGCTTGCAGTGCAAAGACGGTAGCTATAAGTGGGTGCTCGCCCGCGCTCAAGCAGTGTGGGACGAAGCCGGAAACCCTCTGCGGATGGTGGGTTCGATGACGGATATTAGCGATCGCAAAGCAGCAGAATTAGCTTTACTGCAGGTCACTCAAGCCGTCGAAAGTACCAGCGATGCGATCGTGATCGCCGACTTGAAAGGGCGGTCTATTTATCACAATCAAGCCTTTATTCAGCGCTACGGCTACACAGTGGAAGAACTCAATAATCTTGGCGATATGACCGCGCTGTATGTCCGGCATAAAAATTACAAACAAATCTATAAAAGCCTTCGCAAAGGTCGCTCTTGGTGTGGCGAAGTTGCACTGCAAACTAAGAGCAACGAAGCAGTAACTGCTCTGGTGCGAGCCGACAGTATTCAAGATATTCATAGTAATTCAATCGGCTTGATTGCAGTAATTACTGATATCACAAAACGCAAAGAATCGGAATTAATTTTGCGACAAAAATTAAAGCGCGAACAGTTGGCAGTAGCCATGTTGGAACGCATTAGATATTCTCTAAATCTTGAAGAAATTTTAACCAAAAGTGTCGAAGAAGTGCGTCATTTTTTGCAAGTAGACCGCACTATTATTTATCAATTCAATCCTGATTGGAGCGGGTTTATCGCTGTTGAGTCGGTTGCCGAAAATGTTCGACCAATTGTAGGAATGGAAATTTATGACCCCTGTTTCGGGGCAGCCTACGTTCATCTTTACCAAGACGGTAGAATTAGAGCCATAGAAGATGTTCACAATGCGGGCCTAGCCGACTGCCACTTGGGTTTGTTGACTCGGCTAGACGTGAGAGCGAATCTGGTAGTGCCGATTTTGCAAGGCGAAAACTTGTGGGGGCTGTTAATTGCCCACCACTGCACGGGCCCGCGTCCCTGGCAACAATTGGAGGGAGAGTGCCTAAAACAATTGGGGGTGCAGTTGGCGATCGCCATTCAGCAATCGATGCTATTTGAACAAGCACAAACCGAAATTGCCGATCGCAAACTTGCAGAAGCCGCCCTGCAATTAGCTAAAGAAGCCGCCGAATCCGCCAACCGCGCTAAAAGCGACTTTCTCGCGAACATGAGCCACGAATTGCGGACGCCTTTGAACGGGATTTTGGGATACATTCAACTGCTAAAAGTCGATAAAAACTTTACCGCCGATCAACAGGAAAGTCTTAACAACATTCACCAGTGTGGCAACCACCTGCTGATGCTGATTAATGATGTTTTAGACCTCTCAAAAATCGAAGCTAGTAAAATGGATCTGTCTCTGACAAACCTGCATTTTTCCAGTTTTGTTAAAAGTATTATTGATTTGTTCCAGATGCGCTCTGCTCAAAAAGGAATTGCCTTTAATTACGAGCAGGTGTCAGCGCTGCCAGATGGCATTTTGGCAGACGAAAAAAGGTTGCGTCAAGTTTTGATTAATTTGCTCAGCAATGCCGTTAAGTTTACGAACAGCGGCAGCGTTACATTCAAAGTCGGTTATGCAGAAAATTTCCCCGATAATTATCATCAAACCAACAGCAAAAGTTCGATTTGGACAGCGGAAATTGCACCTAAAACAATCAATTTGACCGCTAATTTAGACGCGCAGCAAATGTCTAACCCGCCGCTGGGAACAACAGAAACGCGCGAGGTGACAACAGACAATACTGGCCGTTCCCCTACCCCTAAAATTCGCTTTCAAATCGAAGATACCGGCATTGGCATTTCTCAGAATAAATTAGAAGAAATATTTTTGCCTTTTCATCAAGTGGGCGATCATAACAATTTCGTCGAAGGTACGGGACTGGGACTTTCCATCAGCCAAAAATTAGTCAAAATGATGGGCAGCCAAATTCGCGTCCAAAGTACCTCCGGCAAAGGCAGCATATTTTGGTTGGATCTAGACTTACCCGCAGTCGCGCAGTGTTCGGAACTTCCCTCCCGACAAGAAAAAAGGCGGCTTGTAGGTTTTATCGGCCCCCAGCGGAAAGTGCTAATCGTGGACGATCACGAAGTAAATCGCGCCATGTTGCACAGGCTGCTTTTTCATTTAGGCTTTGAAATTGCAGAAGCTACAGACGGCGAAGACTGTTTGCACAAAGCACAGGAATTTCTACCGGATATAATTTTAATGGATTTGCTGATGCCGGTAATGAACGGTTGGGAAGCTACCAGGCGGCTGCGACAGTTGCCGGAATTAAAAGATACGGTTATCCTTGCTTTGTCCGCTAACGTTTACGAGACTACCAAGCAAGAGAGCATACTTGCAGGTTGCGATAATTTTATCACCAAGCCGATTCAAACTAATGAGCTTTTAGAATTATTGCGCCTGCATTTGAGACTAGAATGGGTTTACGAAGAAGGATCGCAAACCAGAAAGCGGACAGATCAAACTGCCAAAGCATCTTCTGAGATTGCTGCTGCTGACTCAACGATGGTGTCTCCTGCCTCAGAGTCAGTCTTGGCGTTGTTAAGATTGGCTGCAATGGGCGATATTGAAGCTATTCTGGAAGAAACTGCTAAACTCGAACATTCTGAGCCGACATTAGTGCCTTTCGTTCATCACCTGCGCCAACTTGCTAAAGGATTTCAGCTCAAGCAAATTCGAGATTTTTTGAAGCAACATTTGTCCTAAAATTGACGGTAGCTAACAGACAACTTAAAATCAGTTAAATCTCTGATCTTGCACCATGGTCAGCAACAAGCTTCCCGGCTTGTTCCACAGAGACTGAATTTCTTGTGGCGAGTAGGGGTTGGACCCCAGATCCCGCCCACAAAAGAAAATAGTGATTGCAAATAAAGGCATCTATGAAGCAACCGGATTTCTAGAGCCGCAGAAAATCACTTGAATCCGATTTAAACTCACAAACCACCAATCAAAAATCAAAAATTTTAATATTTCCCTTGAATATGAACGATAAGAATTCCGAAAGAAGCATCATACAAATTGTCGATGACAACCAAACAAATCTTGACGTACTTTTCGAGTTGTTAAGGAATTACGGGTTTAAAGTATTAGTGGCTCTAGACGGCGAAAGTGCGATCGAGCAAATTGACTACATTCATCCCGACTTGATTCTTTTGGATATCATGATGCCAGGAATTGACGGTTTTGAAACTTGCCGACGCTTGAAAGCAGACGCGTCAACGCAAGATATTCCCATCATATTTATGAGCGCCCTTTCCGATACGCCTGATAAAGTAAAAGGCTTTCAGACAGGAGCAGTTGACTACATCACTAAGCCTTTCCAGCACGAAGAAGTTTTGAGCCGGATTCAAACCCACTTGACAATCCGCAGCTTGCAAAAAAAACTCGAAGAAAAAAACCTCGAACTTGCCCACCTCAACCAAAACCTGGAAAGACTTGTTGAACAAAAAACCAAGCAATTAATCAACCAGGAAAAAACAGCCATCATCGGACGTTTGACTCAGGGCATGGTTCACAACCTCAAAAGTCCGCTGCAAGTGATTCAGACTAGCGTCGATTTGATTGAAACAAAAGCCACACAAATTCAAGAAGACTCTCTGTTTAATTATACTAAGTATATTTTTCAAGCAGTCACAAAAATCAATCAGATCATGGATACTCTGATGATGAAAAGCCGCAACGAGCAAAAGCAAGATTTGCACCCGGTGAATATCAACGATTTAGTGCAGCGAGAAATTCAGCTATTGGAAGGCAACCTATATTTTAAAAATAAAATTAGAAAAAAATACTTTTATGACGAAGAAATTGACAGTATTCCATTGATTTATTCCTATCTTTCTCAAGTATTTTATAATTTAATTAATAATGCAATGGATGCTATGTGGGAAAAGAAAAGCAGAGAAATAACTATCGTGACGCGGCAAGACGACTCGAACATATACATGGATATTGCAGATACGGGATGCGGCATATCATCTGAAGATTTGCCAAAACTTTTTGATCCTTTTTACACATCCAAGCCGCCTAAAGGCGAGGCAAAAACGGAAGGTGAACCAACAGGAACTGGTCTAGGACTTTATACTTGTATTGAACTTTTAAAACCTTTTAACGGTGAAATTGCTATTAGCAGCAATGTCGGTCAAGGCAGCGTGTTTACAGTTGTGCTGCCCAAACCGCAGACAAATTGAGCGACTCAACTGAGTTAACTTGTGTCGGGTTAGACAACCATAATTAAGTTTGTAATTAAATTTGTAGCATGGAATGCAAGTCTTGGTTACTCGCTCAAGAGAGGACTTGCATTGCTCAATACAAACAAGCGCTAATTGCGGGCTATTAACCGGACACAATCTCAGAGCGGATTTTGTAAATTAACGGTAATTCTCCTAGCTTAGTAAGACTATTCCAAAAACAAATATTTTAACTTTAGGCAAGCTTTAAACGGCTATTTAAAATCTAAATTTTCAAAGGCTATCAGCAATGCCAATCCTGATTAATCCGCGTTCTTTTGATTTGCCTCTTGCTATTCCCCTGCCAAAGGTTGTAAATTAAAATAGAGTTGAGTTGCAATATTGGTAAGAGTATAATAGTTTTGGGCCACTAGGTTTGGGGCCAGGCGGACAACTTGCAGCGAACAACTCAATTCTACAAATAAATCTGGGTGGTCTGCAAGCACACAGCGCACTCTAAAGCGTGTGCTTCAAGTTCCCCAATCATCAGCTAGGTAGCTGCATCCGCTGCTGAGATTTTATAATTACTAAAAAATAGCAAAAGGATACCCGTAAAAAAAATGCTAGTTTACGCAACAGCCAAACCGCGATAGTCATCAGTCATCAGTCATTCCAAATCTAAAATCTAAAATCTAAAATCTAAAATGGTATGACATCTGTGTTTGAGTCAACTTTAACGCTTAGTTTAAAAATTCTTTTAGTAGAAGATTGTGCCGAAGATGCAGAGTTCATTCAAGAACTGCTGTCTGAACCCCAACTAGGACACTTAATTGATGTGACCAATGTAGTTCGCTTTCGTGAAGCGATAGAAATTTTAAGGGAGCAAATTTTTGATGTAATTTTATTAGATATTTCACTTCCTGACAGCCCAAAATTTAATACTTTTTTCCGACTTCAAGATTGCGGTATCAATACTCCGATCGTCATTCTGACAGCGGCTGATGACGAAGAACTAGCTGTCGAGTTAATTGCCGCCGGCGCCCAAGATTATCTGGTGAAAAGACAGGTAGACAGCCGGCTGCTGGTACGGACGCTCAGGTGCGCGATCGCCCGCCAGAAACGGCAAGCAGAATGGAAAAAAAGTCAAGAAAAATACCAGCAGGTTGTTGACAATATCAAAGAAGTTGTTTTTGAAACAAATACGGCGGGCAATTGGACTTTTCTCAATCCGGCTTGGACAGAAATCACCGGATTTACCGTTGATGAAAGCTTAGGAACTTCCTGTTTGAGTTACATTCATTCTGAGGATCAATACCAATATTTAAATTCGTTGACAGGTCTGAGCGAAAATCAAGAAACATCCAATTGCTATCAAATTCGATATCTTACAAAAAATGGCGAAATTCGGTGGGTAGAAGTGCAAGAATTTTTTCTTTGGGGCGAGAACGGCGGGGCGCAGGGGACGACAGGAACTATCAATGATATTACCGATAAAATTTTAGCACTTTCCGAACTAGAAGCTAGTAAAAAGTTTTTGAATTATACAATCGATGCAGTGGCAGACCCACTTTTTGTCAAGGATGAACAGCACCGCTGGATACTGTTAAATGATGCTTTTTGCAAGCTGCTCGGCAAGGAGCGCGAGGAACTGCTGGGCAAGTCGGATTATGACTTTTTCCCAAGACAAGAAGCTGAGATTTTTTGGCAGAATGACGAACAAGTTTTTAGGACGGGGGAAGAAAACGAGAGCGAGGAAATATTTACGGACGGCCGCGGTGCAAAGCACATTTTGTCTACTAAAAAAACTGTATTTGAAAATAGCGATGGCAGTAAAAATCTCGTCGGGATAATTCGAGATATCACTGAGGATAGGCGCAAACAATTAGCGCAGCAAGAAAGCGAAGCTAGACTTCGGCAACTTGCAGCCAATTTACCGGGAATAATTTATCAATTTCGTCTCTCAACAGACGGAAAAAAAAGTTTCCCTTATATTTCTTCGGGGAGCATCGATTTATATGAATTGGAGCCAGAAAATATTCAGCATAATCCTCAACTACTTTTTGATTTTATTCATCCAGATGATTGTCAAAAATTTGAAGAATCTATTGCTGTTTCTGCGGCAAATATGCAGCCATGGCAGCAGGAATGGCGGGCGATTGTACCGTCGGGAAAACTTAAGTGGATGCAAGGGGTTTCGAGACCGGAACGAGTTGATTTTGCGACTAAAATAGGGCAGGAAGGGGATATAGTTTGGGAAGGGATCGTGCTGGATATTACTGATTTAAAGCAGACTGAAGCAGCTTTGCGGGAGAGCGAAGCCAGATTTCGATCGCTCGTTGAGAATATCCCTGGCGCTATCTGCCGCAGCTTGTACGATGCTGAGTGGACGATGGTATTTATTAGCGATGAAATTGAGGTAATTAGTGGGTATCCTGCTGGAGATTTTATTCGCAACAACGGCTTAAGTTTTGCGAGCATTGTCCACGAGGCAGACAAGGAAATGGTCGATCGACAAATCAGCGCAGCAGTAGAGTCGAAACAGCCGTACAATCTAGAATACCGGATTGTTCGCGATGACGGAGCGGTGCGGTGGGTGTCGGAAAGAGGTAGGCCAACTTACAATCTGGAAGGGCTGGTTTTGTGGCTCGACAGAGCGATTTTTGATATTACCGATCGCAAACAAGCCGAACTGACTCTGTGCCTAGTAACTCAAGCTGTAGACAGTGCTAGTGATGCGATCGCGATCGCAGATTTAGACGGTTATTCCGTTTATCATAATCAAGCATTTATTCAGCGCTACGGCTATACAGTGGAGGAACTAAATAATGCCGGCGGCCCAGCAGTAATGTACCCCAAATCTCAAGACTTGAGAAAGTTATTTAGGGTGCTGCGGAAAGGTTTTTCCTGGGAAAGTGAAATTGAAATCAAGAGTAAAAATGGCGATATTATAGAAACTTTTTTGCGGGCTAACTGCATTAAAGATAGCGCTAAGCAACCGATAGGAATGATAGCCATAATTGCCGACCTCACAGAAATAAAACGCACCGAATCGGCATTAAAACTCAGTCAAGAGCGATTACAGTTGGCGGTTTCCGGTAGCTCTTTGGGGCTGTGGGATTGGAATATAGCTACTGGCGAAACTTATTTCGACTTTTATTGGAAATCAATGCTAGGCTATGCAGAAACCGAAATTGAAAATAACCTCAAATGTTGGGAAACTTTGCTGCATCCCGAAGACCGAGTGAAGGTAATGGAATGTTTAAATTCCTATTTGGAAGGTGAGACTGATATCTATGAATTTGAATTTCGGATGCTCAATAAAGCGGGCAATTGGCAGTGGATTCTGGCGATGGGCAAGGTCGTCGAGTACGACGAATGGGGTACGCCGCTGCGGATAACAGGCACTCACAAAGATATCAGCGCCCGCGTTGCAGCAGAAGCCGAAAAAACGCAGTTGATCGCATCTTTGCAACAACTTGCCGAACAGTTGCAAGCAGCGCAAAAAATAGCCCGCATCGGCAATTGGGAATTTGATAGGGAGACAGGAGTTATTACTTGGTCGGAAGAACTGTTTCGAGTTTACGGTCGAGAATTGAATCGGCCGCCGACAATGGAAGAACTTTTAGAGCAAATTCATGCCGATGACAAAGAAAGGTTTGCAGAAGTTGTACAAAAAGCAGTGACTGAAGGAACAGCTTACGATATCGACCACCGCATCTATTTTCCATCAGGAGAAATTAGGCACGTTAACGCTAAAGGAAAAGCTGTTAAAAATGAGTTGGGTCAGGTGGTCCGGCTGTGTGGCACGGCAATGGACATTAGCCATCGCAAAAAAGCAGAAATTGCTTTACAAGAAAGCGAACAGCGATTTCGAGCTGTATTTGAACAAGCGGCGATTGGCATTGTCAAAGTGTGGCGCGACGGTCAATTTTTGAATGCAAATCAAGGGTTTTGCAATATTGTCTGCTACTCAGAATTAGAGCTAAAATCGCGAAATGTTGGGGACATTTCTCACCCCGAAGATGTAGCAGCAGATGTCGAGTCGCGCGACAGACTGTTAGCTGGGGAAATTTGTAATTATTCCCTTGAGAAACGCTTTATTCGCAAAGACGGTTCATTTGTTTGGACTAATATGACTGTATCTTTAGTGCGGGATGGGTTTGGGGAACCTAGCTACTTAATTGGTGTGATTGAAGATATTAGCTCTCGCAAACTTGCTGAGGCTATCTTGCGCCAGCAATTAAAGCGCGAACGCCTGGTGGTAAAAATGCTGGAACGCATTCGATCTTCTCTCAATTTAGAAGAAATTTTGACAAAAACTGTTGCTGAGGTACGGCAGTTTTTGCAAACAGACCGGACAGTTATTTATCGTTTTAATCCCGATTGGAGCGGTTTTATAACAGTCGAGTCGGTGGGCGAAACTTGGCAGTCGATTCAGGGAATAACTATTAAAGATTCGTGCTTTGAAGACAGCCATGCTTCGGCTTACGAAGACGGTCGCCCTTTAGCTGTGGATGATATTTACAAAGCAGGTCTTTCCCAGTGCTACATTAATTTATTAAGTCAATTTCAGGTGCGAGCTAATTTGGTAGTGCCGATTTTGCAAGGCGACAAGTTGTGGGGGCTATTGATTGCCCACGAGTGCGCGGGCCGCCGTCGCTGGCTGGAAATTGAGGTCGAGTGTCTCAAACAAATTAGCGTGCAGTTGGCGATCGCGATCCAGCAATCAATGCTGTTTGAGCAAGCACAAAGTGAAATTGCCGATCGCAAACAAGCCGAGTCAGCTTTGCAGGAATCGGAAGCGCGAGAACGTTCAAAAGCGCTAGAGTTAGAAGCAGCTATTAACAAGCTCCGAACGACTCAAGCTCAGCTCGTTCAAAATGAAAAAATGGTGAGTTTGGGTCAGTTAGTTGCTGGTGTTGCTCACGAAATTAATAACCCCGTTAGCTTTATTCACGGCAATCTCAGTCCGGCTCGCAATTACACTTTAGATTTGCTGGAATTGATTAAAGTTTACCAGCATTACTGTCCTCATCCTCCGGCCCAAGTCTTGGATAAAATTGATGAAATAGACTTGGATTATATTGTTGAGGATTTCCCGAAATTGTTTAACTCGATGCAAGTAGGAACCGAGCGAATTGTCGAGATTGTGAAATCGTTGCGTAATTTTTCCCGATTGGACGAGTCCGCAGGGAAGTCGGTTAACATTCACGAGGGAATTGATAGCACTTTGATGATTTTGCAAAATCGGTTAAAATCTCACAGCAGTCATGGAGAAATTCAGATAGTTAAAGACTACCAACTCTTGCCACAAATTGAATGTTTTCCTGGCGAGTTGAATCAGGTATTTATGAATATTTTGATTAATGCGATCGATGCTTTGGAAGAACGGGACAAGCAGCGTTCGATCGAGGAGTGCGATCGACATCCCAGCACGATCGCTATTCGCAGTTATCAGGTGGCTGGGGGCTTCGTAGCGGTATCGATTGCCGACAACGGGGGGGGGATACCGGAGTCAGTGCGATCGAGGCTGTTTGACCCATTTTTCACGACTAAACCTGTGGGCAAGGGTACGGGTTTGGGACTGTCGATTTCTCACTCGATTATCGTCGATCGCCACGGCGGCCGATTGAGCTGTATTTCGACACCGGGTGAGGGAGCGGAGTTTTTAATTGAAATTCCAGTGCGGCCGAATTTAACTGGTAGGAATTCAAATTTGGGGCAATAAATTAGCAATTGGTAATTGGAAAGCGGAAATGGGCAATATCTCACATCTGGCACCCTTCTCAAGAACAGGCTTTTCGGCCTGTTCCACAAAGAGAGAATTTTCTTGTGGAACAGGCCGAAAAGCCTGTTCCTAAACAAGTAATATCATGTCCGGTCGATTAGCAGAAATCAGGTAGGGGCGGGTTCACCAACAATATCTGCTAATAATTAACAATCTCAAAAACCCGCCCGACCGTGATATTATGGTCAATCGAACGGACATGATATCAAAAAATTATTCTGATGCCAAGGTCAACAATATAAGTTATGAGTTATGAGTTGTGAGTGAAAAATCAAACACGATATTACAAATTACCTTCAAATTTTACATAACAATCGGGGAAGATTCCGAGTTACTGCTGGCGTGACAAATGCGATTTTTGCCTTCGGTTTTGGCTTTAAAAAGGGCGCTGTCAGCGCTGCGAATTAGGGCATTGGGAGATTCCCGGGCAGAAGGAATCGCTGTCGCAATGCCGCAACTGAGGGTAACGTAGGGGCCGATCGACGATCGCGCGTGGGGTAGTTTCAAGCTGGCGATGCCGTCGCAAATTTTTTGGGCGACAGCGTTTGCCCCTTCGGCGCTAGTGTTGGGCAGCACTAGGGCAAATTCTTCGCCACCGTAGCGGGCAGTCAAATCCCCAGCCCGGTTGGTGGCGCTGGCGATCGCCCCGGCAACTTGGCGCAAACAATCGTCCCCGCCGAGGTGCCCATAAAACTCGTTGTAAAGTTTAAAAAAGTCGATGTCAAACATAATTAAAGACAGCGGCAGTTCCTCTCTGGCCAATCTGCGCCACTCTAAGCTCAAAACTCGATCGAACTGGCGACGATTGGCAATGCCAGTCAGTCCGTCAGTAGTTGCCAGTTGCTGCAATTTTTGATTGGCTATTGCTAGCTTGCGGTAAAGTTGAGATTGTTCGATCGCGATCGCCACTTGATTTGCCAAGTGCTGTAAAAAATCTATTTCCCACTGTTGCCATTCCCTGACACCGCTGCAATTGTATGCTGTCAGCATTCCCCACAAACTATTGCCATTTTCTGCGATCGAATCCGGCAAATTTTTACCCTGGGCCTGCGGTTTGCCACTCGCCTGGTGCCAGATATAATTTTCCGCTGCATCTTGATTGTTCTCGACTTCCCAAACACTGGCTTCTTGTGTTTCTTTTGCCGTTTCCCAGTCGCCTGATTGCCAAATTGGTACGCTGATAACTGCTGCAATTTCACAATCTGTCAACAATTCTTTGCAACTGCCAGCCAAGGGGGCAGTGTTGACATCTGCTATTGCTTGTACCGATTGGGATTCGACTAAAACAAAGCATGACACCGCCAAAGCAGCACTAATATTTTGGTTTTCAATATAACCTTCTGGCAAACCGTCACCTGCGACGATCGCACCTTTTTGCTCTTCCCCGTCCAATTGAGACACCCAATCCTGACAGCGATAAATTAAAACGCGGTCTGTTTGGAGAAATTGGCGCACTTCTGCGACGGTACTTTGGAGAATGTTTGCCGGATCTATTGACGATCGAATATGTTCGATCATTTTGCCCAACAGCCGCTGTCGCAGAGCCTGCTGCCGCAATTGTTCTTCGATTTGCTGGCGTTCGATCGCGTAATGGATAGCCCGCACCAGCAGAGTTCGGTGAAATCTTCCCTTTACCAAACAATCTTGAGCGCCCCAGCGCAATACTGAGCGGGCAATATTTTCATCGTTGATATCTGTCAGCACCACAATTGGCAATGTCGGCCATCGCCCTTTCAAAACTGCGATCGCCTCGCTTCCCCTCAAGCTGTCTGACAGTGACAAATCTAATAGTACGGCGTCAAACTTGTCTACTTCCAGACGCCCAACTCCTATCTCCAGAGACTTAACAGTTTGGAGAAGAAATAGAGACTCGCTGAATGACCCTAGAAGGTCTTCGATCATTGTCGGATCTCCGAGGTCATCCTCAACCAACAAAATTTTCAGACATTGGTTACGTGTTAACACAACTATAGCGTTCGGAGCGAGTCGAAGGCAACTTTTTTGTTTTGATAGCGATACTTGCGATCGGCAAATATTTCCGCTTATCAAATTCACTATACACTCAAACTACGCATTTAGCGCTCCATTAAAGCTTACATATCCGGTGGGAGTGAAACGATCTCAAACCAATACTCACATAAAGTCTTCATTACTTCCAGCAATCCTTCAAAAGTTACTGGTTTGGATATGAAAGAATTGGCTCCCAAGCGGTAGCAAAGCAAGATATCTCCTCTGCGGTGGGAAGTTGTGAGTATTACAACCGGAATTTGTTGCAAATGAGGGTCAGCTCTGATCAAACTTAGTGTTTCTCGCCCGTCCAGCCTCGGCATATTCAGATCCAAAAGTATCAAGTCTGGCTGATGCCAATTGCTGCTACCAACATATTGACCACGACGGTACAAGTAGTCTAGAACTTGTTCTCCATTTTCCACAAATTCGCTCGTAATTTCAAATCGAACTTCTCCCAGTGCTTCCTTCACCAAAAAGCGCGTATCCTCGTCATCGTTGGCTATTAAAAGAGTAAATCTTTTCTTTTTATAATTCACGGCTTTGCCTCACTCCGAACGTTTTTTGTGAGGTCGCTGGACTTTGATCCGTGTCTGAGTACCTGCCAATAATCTCTTGCCATCATCCGGTAAATCTTGCAGAGAACACTGAAATTGTGTTGCAATAATTTACATTTTTTCTGCATTTGCAAAGGTTTGCGAATCATGATTGTTTCACTTGGCAGTCTGTCCGAAAACCTGCAAACTGCAAACACATCACAAATCTTTCTCCGCGAACTACTATGGAAACTACTGCATCCCAAAGCAAGATGCTCTGGATACAGTTGAAAAAAATTAACAAGTCTTGCGCGCACCGCTGATTTATAAGTTGTATAAGGATAGAGCTAATAGATTTATATTGATAGATTTATAGCTCGATGTCATCAGTGAATATGCTACACTTTATAAGCATTTTTGTAAAGAAAAGATAAAGATATTTAAAGCTTAAGTAAAGGACGGGTGACAATCAAGCAATTTGGTGACAAGCCCCCGGATTCATCCGTGGAGCGAGAAAAAAGCTCCGAATCCTCTTCACTTGCCCCCGGATTTATCAGTGGAGTCGCTTTCTTCAATTCTAAAATCTAAAATCTAAAACCTAAAATCTACAATCTACAATCTACAATCTACAACCTAAAATCTAAAATCTACAACCTAAAATCTACAACCTAAAATCTAAAATCTAAAATCTAAAATCTACAATCTAAAACCTAAAATCTAAAATCTAAAATCTAAAATCTAGAACCTAAAATCTAAAATCTAAAATCTAAAATCTAAAATCTAAAATCTAAAATCTAAAATCTAAAATCTAAAATCTAAAAT
>NZ_JAUBOR010000058.1:0-28567 GCF_036700305.1 Microcoleus sp. Z1_A1 | reverse complement strand
AATTAAATCTGGCGCGTGCTCGTCAGCAAATAGCCTAACCCCACTGGTTTACTCTTTTGACAATTAATCCACCCTGCCCTTAAGAAGGGGGGGACAAGATGTGCATTTAAATTGTGGGTGGAGGGGCGATATTTTTAGGGAATAGTTTCAGGATTAGTTTATCTCACATCATGTTTACTTGACAACTAGGGGTCTGGCCCTTTTGGAATAAGTCAAAAAAGGCAATGCTTGGGATTACAAGTGGGCGATCTCCCCTCCCTTCATGTCCCCCCCTTCTTAAGGGGGGCTAGGGGGGATCAGGCCTCAAAAATCACCCTCCATCAAACCCAACAACTCCTGACAAACCCCCTCAAAACTCTGCAACACCTCAACATTCGTAAACCTGACAACCTTCAATCCATACCCTGTAAAATCCCGGTTCTTTCTGCATCATATAGTTTCCCTTGTTCCGTAAAATGACTCTCCCCATCAATCTCAATTACTAACAGTAAAGCCGCACAATAAAAGTCTACGATAAAATTGTCTATGGGGCGCTGTCTCAAAACTCGAAAAGGGAATTTCTGAGAAAATTTTGCCACAGTTTTTTTTATGAGGGAGTTGGATTTTTCCGCATTTCCTTGGCGATGGGGATGAGTTTTGGGTTGTATGGTAGGTGGAAGTTGGAGTCGTTTAGTTTTGGCATAATCCCGGTACGATCCCCCCTAACCCCCCTTAAGAAGGGGGGGATAAGATGTTAATGGAAATTATAGGTGATGGGGCGATATTTAGGGAATAGTTTCAGAATTAGTTTATCTCAAACCATGTCTACTTGACAACTAGGGCGATCTTTTGGGGATAGGGAAAGGTCGATCGCTCTTTTGTTATGAGTCAAAAAGTGCGATCGATCTTGCTGTTTTCGTCAATATTTAAATTATAGGTTTTGGGGCGAGATTTAAGAAATAATTTCAGACATTGACTGAAAAATTAGCAGCCTCAGCATCGTTAATTGCCTGCCTCAACCGCACCAAACGCCTTTGTCTGCTGTCATTTTCCAACTGCATTGTAATGTCTTCTAATTCCAGAGTCGCTGCTTCCATTGCTAAACGACTGCGGCGCAAATTAGCCAATAATCTCTTGGCTGTTTCAGGATTGGGAATACGCGGTTGGCTAGTCATGGCAAATTCCACTCCGTTTTCACTTCTTGAATACTCCGTTCCATTGCCGGAATTTCGATTTGGATGCGTTCAATAGATTGGTTTACTAAGTTTAGCATATCAACCGAAATTGTGGGTTGAGACTCAGCTATGCGTAACTGAAAATTAGACAGCCGATTAAACCAGGGTGTAGCACGTTCAGCCACACTTTTCAGTTCATCCAGAAATGGTATCGTATCACTCGTTTCTCCAAAAAGTTCAAATAGAGTCAATTCTGCTGCTGTTGCTGCGTCAACAATATCTAGCAACTGGCGTTTCAAATTCCAGATAATTTCCGCAAGTTCGTTGGGGAATTTTGCCATACTTGCACGCTCCTCATAACTCGTCAATCATTGTAATTATAAACGATCGTGCAGTCCGCGTGCGAAGCTATCCCATAGGAAATCGCTTTTTGGGGATATGGAAAGGGATCTCGGTCTTGTGGATGGACAGGGGCGATCGCTCTTTGGGGCTGTGAGTGCGATCGCGCTTCAACTCATTCTATTCTTCTACATTCTCAAATTCATCCATTTGCAATGTATACTGCAATGCTACCTGTAATCTTGATACATAATCGGCTAAAAGAGTGCCCAATTTTTTGATTAATCGCTCTCTATCTACCGCTACTATTTGATAGCAAAGCACGACCGAATCTTGTGTTAAACCACCTTCACCAGTCGGTAAAATAATTGTCCCTGGTATTTGAGCATCGTCGCAGATTACTTGTTACCGGAATTACGACTACTGTTGTAGTAAAGCGGTCTAATGTATCTCGCTGTACAATAATGACTGGTCTAATTCCTGCTTGTTCTGACCCTCTAGAAGGATTCAAATCTGCCAAATAAATATCTCCTAGCATCAGATTTTATCCTGTTGCTGAAGTCGAGGCAGATAATCACTTAAGGCGACTTCTGCAAAAGCTAAATCCTCGGCGGCAAACTCAGCTTTTAGTATCGCAGCTTCTTCATCAGAAATGTCATCCCATTCTCGAAATAATTGTTTTTTATTAGCAGATTTTTGAAGTAGATATTGTTGAGTAGCTTGCTGTTTGTCAGCCAGATATTTCCAGATTACGCGCTCGAGTTCCTGTAACTCTAAAACTTCCAGCATTTCAAGCTGATTAACAATTTGTTTGAGGATTGCCTGTGACATAGGTTTTCACTTTTTGCGCTTGCCTAGTTTGTCTATTATACAACTATTCGCGTCCAGTGGGTTAGCGATCGCTCTTTTGTCATGGAAAGCTCGATCGCTTTTCTCGATCGAGGAATCTCGCTTTTTGCTTCGAGGAGGGGCGATCGTTTTTCTAAGGAATGGAGCAAATTTATGGTAGAGAAACGGGTCAAAGCCTGTGTCCCTAGAGCGTCAAAATATGATAAACTTAGTAAAAGCACTCGCCTTCAAGATATCCAAGCCATGAAGCTTATTTCTTTATCAGCACATTTTGATGGGCAATCTATTCAGCTAGATGAACCCTATAAGCTTGAACCAAACATAAAACTCATTATCACAGTCCTCCCGGAACAATTAGCAGAACGCGAAGCCGGGTTGTGGTTGTCAAGGCATCAACTAAACAAAGCCTACAATCAGAACGACGATTACCCGCTCAATGCAATTAAAACACCAAATCCTGACTATGCAGGAAGCTGATGTTGTTCTCACCCCAATTCCTCAAGCTGACGGGAAAATTAAGAATCGTCCAGTCATCCTTCTGAGGGAACTACCTCCTTATGGAGATTTTTTAGTTTGTGGTGTTAGCACCCAACTACATCAACAGGTTCCAGATTTTGTCGATATTATTTCCCCTTCAGACCCAGACTTTGCTCCCAGTGGTTTACGGTCTCAATCGTTAATTCGGTTAGGTTTCCTTGCTGTATTGCCTCGCAATCAAATTATCGGTTCTATTGGAGCTATTTCATCGCAAGCGACATCAACGCTTACTAAAAACTCTGAGTGATTATCTTGTGAATTAGGGAGAAGGTCGATCGCTCTTTTTGGCATAAAAAGGTCGATCGCCCTTTACTCCTTTTTCTCAATCGAGGGCTGCATCAGCAACTAGCGCAACGACTGAATTATGCTGCCTAATATTTTATCTGATGACCTCGATCGCATCGAGCAAGCCATTCAACTCTCCTCACTCAAAGTCTCCCTTCTTAAGGGGATGCGAGGGGGATCGAGACTGTTGCTCCTACCCGCACCAAAATACAATTTAGATGCGGGATAGCTTACTTAAAAAAAATGGGAATCTAATCAGCCAAATCTGCGAAAACCTCGCGCACGGCCGGATGCACCAATCGGTGATTCTGCACGTTCAATCCCTTCGCCAAACTCGGATTCATTTCCAAAGCTTTAATCCCGTTATTTGCCAACTGCAAAACATAAGGCAAAGTGCTGTTATTCAAAGCTTGAGTCGCAGTCCAAGGCACGGCACCGGGCATATTCGGCACGCCGTAATGCACAACTCCTTCCTCAACATAAGTAGGATTTGTGTGAGAAGTTACCCGCAAAGTTTCCACGCAGCCGCCTTGGTCAACGGCTACGTCAACAATCACAGAACCGGGGTGCATCTTCGCAACAAATTCGCGAGAAACTAGCACCGGAGCTTTTTTCCCCGGAACCAAAACCGCACCGATTAACAAATCAGTATCGGGAACAACTGCTTCAATTTGCAAAGGACTGCTGTAGAGGTATTCTACTCTGGAACCGAACAGAGTTTCCAAGTAGGCTAGGCGATCGACATTTACGTCTAATATCTGTACTCTGGCGCCCATTCCTACAGCAATTCTGGCTGCTTCTGTGCCGACAATGCCGCCGCCCAAAATCACAACTTTACCCGGTCTTACCCCCGGTACGCCACCCAAAAGTATGCCCCTGCCGCCTTGCTGTCGTTCCAGAAATCGAGCACCGAACTGCACGGCCAAACGCCCTGCAATAATGCTCATCGGCGTCAGCAGCGGCAACTTTCTGTCCGGGAGTTCGACGGTTTCGTAGGCGATGGCCTGGACTCCGCTGCTAATTAAATGCTGGGTTAATGTGCGATCGGCCGCCAAGTGCAAATATGTAAACAGCAACTGCTCTTTTTGTATCAGCGGATACTCAGCAGGCAGCGGTTCTTTAACTTTAACAATTAGTTCGCGCTTCCAGACATCGGAAGCCTTTAAGACAATCTTAGCCCCTGCTTGAACGTAGTCCTCGTCTGCGAAACCGGCCCCAGCACCAGCATTTGTTTCCACAAAAACTGTGTGGCCTTTGTCCGAACAAGCCCGGACACTTGTGGGGCTGAGCCCGACTCGAAACTCTAAATCCTTGATTTCCTTGGGGACGCCTATTTCCATCTATAACCTCTAATCTCAGGCATACATAGATCGAATCTAACTTAAAAACCATTCCCAGCGGGCCAATACTCTTGTAGATTTTAGATTTGGCAATCCGGCTGGGGTAGGATAATTTGTGTTGGATTTTCCGCCAGATCGATCGCAATTTCCTCAATTTAGACTTGAATTACATAATTTTTTGATTGATAGATCGACCGCAGATGTAGGGCTGATTAACACAGAGTAACGCAGATAATTTCAAGAAGAGTCAATATATTTGATCTGTCACTTATAATTTAACAGGCATAACTCGCCCCCCTATCTAAACAAATGCCACGCACACCTACCTTAACATTCGATCGCGGAACTCTCTTGCTGCACCCGCCGCCCAAAGGCAGAGACTGGGTGGACTTTGCGACATGGGACGATCGCGTTGAAAAATACCGCATTCGGGCAATTCACTACCGCCCGCTGGTAGAATGCCTCCAAGCCGACTGCATTCACTTCACCGACGAAGCCAGGGCATACGAACTACTCGAACTCGTACCCAGCGTGGAAATGCAGCCTTACCCACATCAAGAACAAGCCCTCGTAGCTTGGCAGGAAGCAGGAAGCCAAGGAGTAGTCGTCCTCCCCACTGCTTCCGGCAAAACTTATCTGGCACAATTAGCCATGCAAGTCACTGGTCGCAGTACATTAATTGTAGTACCAACTCTCGATTTAATGCACCAGTGGTATGCTAATTTAAAAGCAGCTTTTCCCGACATCGAAATCGGATTGTTGGGCGGAGGTTCGCGGGACAAAACGCCAATTTTAGTCGCAACTTACGACAGTGCAAGTATTCATGCAGAAACCTTGGGCAATAAATACGGTTTGCTGGTTTTTGACGAATGCCACCATTTGCCAACAGACTTTTATCGAGTAATTTCCGAATATGCGATCGCGCCTTTTCGACTCGGACTGACAGCCACACCCGATCGCACCGACGGCCGCCACAGCGATTTGCATTTCCTGATCGGCCCGACAGTATTTAGCAAAAGACCCGAAGATTTGGCAGGCGATGCTTTAGCCGACCATAAAATAGTTCAAATCATGGTAAAACTGTCAAAAGAAGAGGGATCTCGCTACGCCGAATTAATCAACATTCGCAACGACTTCTTAAAACAGTCTAACATCAAAATATCCAGCCTCGAAGGTTGGAAACAGTTTATCATGGCAAGCGCGCGATCGCCCCTGGGAAGGCGCGCCATGCTAGCCCACCGCCAAGCCAAAGAAATCGCCCTTTGTACCGAAGGCAAACTGCGAATTTTAGCCAACATACTAGCAGAACACTCTCCCCAGCGCACCCTAATTTTCACCGGAGACAACGCCACAGTTTACCGAATTTCCCAAGAATTTCTCATCCCCACAATTACCCACCAAACCCCAGTCAAAGAACGCCACGAAATCCTCGATCGCTTTCGCAGCGGCGAATACAAAACCCTCGTCGCCTCCCACGTTCTCAACGAAGGAGTGGACGTTCCCGACGCCCGAATTGCTATCATATTGTCAGGCACCGGCAGCGAACGCGAATACATTCAGCGATTGGGTCGAGTTCTCCGCAAAAGCAGCGATGTAAATAAGTTAGCAATTCTCTACGAAGTCGTCACCGAAGACACCAGCGAAGAAAGAACTTCTCAACGCCGCCGAGGAGGAATGCAGCCTCATAAACCGAAACCACAAACACAAGTAGAACCGCCCAAGCCAGAATATCAGAAATTAGAAATTGTCAAACCGACACCCATTTACGGAGTCAACCGGGAGGCGACTAAAAAAGCAGCAGAATCACCAGCAAAATGGGGAGAAGACAATGATGAAATTCCCTGGTAGCAAGCTTAAATAACTTAGTTGTGGGATGGGAAGTCTTAGCGAAAGGATGGTTATATAATTAAAGCACTCCTAGGTCTATTTAAAATCTCAAATCTCAAATATCAAATATCAAATCTCAAATCGATTTAAGGAGTTAACGGGGATGTGACTAAAAAAGCAGCCGAATCACCCGCAAAATGGGGAAAATACAATGATGATTCCCCGGAAAATTGAAAATTGCCCAATTAGTGTATAATCTCACTATTAACTAAGTCACCTTACATAAAAATGAGCGAAACTGCACAACTAACTAACTTTAAAATTTTCCCCAAACATACAGGAGTTTGGGAGGGAGACTGGACAATACTCGATGCCGACTGCAAAGAAACCAGGCGTTTTACAGCAGTTGTTACCCAGAAAATAGTTGATAACGAGTGGAGGCAAACTAACCTTCAAACTTATGCCAATGGTCAGAGTGAAACCCAAAAGTTTGTGGGTTATGTTGTCGGCGAAGGACAAGTGCAAATTGAAGGTCTGGACTCGGTTTTTCCCAACTACAATACACTAGCGACAGAAGTTGGAGATGATTTGATAATTTTTCAAGTATGGGACAAAGCAACTGGCTTTATGAGGGCTGTTGAAACCATCCATCTTGTCAGTTCCGATCGGCGAATTCGGACTACCCAAAGCTTGACAGAAGAGGGAAAACTTAGGGGAGTTATGGTGATTGTTGAACAAAGAATTGAGTAAAAGTTTTTACTGCGTATGTTACCAACTGATTTATTAAGTCACCGCCAAAACGGAGAATCAATCATCCCTCTCCGCCTCAAGATAGATGCTAAAAACTTAGAAGCCGCAACGGAAATGATCGACTGCTTCCAAGAGTCGATCGGCAAAACCCAAGGCGAACTCGACGGACGCTTGCTAGAATTAGAAGGCGACAGCCCCGATTATCGGCTGAAACGGGGATTAGCGCACCTGCTGAAAGGCGGTTTCTGCACCTTGGAAGTCATCAGTCCCCTAGAACCCTCAGAGTTGAGACAGCGGGTTTTTGCCTTGTCCGCGCGATCGACTCCCAGCCCTCAATCCACCCAATTAACCCTGGAAAAAGTAGCAAGTGAACTCAGCCAAGAGTTAAACAGAGAAGTTTTTCCTCACGAAATCACTACAGGTTTATACGCCGATTTAAACGAAAACAAAATCCTCACTGAGTTTAATGCACCAACACCCGAAAACTTGCTTCACAAATACAATCTTTCTCAAGTTCAAGGCATATTTTACCGAGCAAGTCAAGTCCAATTAACCGCCCACCGCAACGATCCAGGAGAATACAAACTCTTATTTCGCTATCTGAAACTATTTCAATTAATGACTTACATCGAAGGCGATGCCGACCACGGTTTTACACTGACAATAGACGGCCCTACAAGCTTATTCAAACCCAGCACCCGCTACGGCTTAGCCCTGGCGAAAATGCTGCCCGCACTGCTGCACGTCACCAAATGGAGTATGCACTCCACACTGCACACAAAAGATCCTTTTAGTGGCGTTTTGAAAACAGGTAAATTTACCCTAAATTCCGACTGCGGTTTAGTCAGCCACTATCCCCCTGGCAAGCCTTATGATAGTATGTTAGAAGCAGCATTTGCTGAAAGATGGAATTCCACAAAAACCGAGTGGCAACTAGAGCGAGAAGTAGATTTAATTCCGATTCCAGGTAGTGTGATGATTCCCGACTTTCGGTTAGTGCATCCCGACGGGCGAGTATTTTTATTAGAAATAGTTGGCTATTGGCGGCCGGAGTATTTGCAAAAGAAATTTGCACAAGTACAGAAGTCTGAATGCGATAACTTAATTTTAGCTATTTCCGAACGGCTGAATTTAGAAAAAGCCGGAGTGAATGTAAATGAAGTGCCAGCAAAAGTAGTCTGGTTTAAAGATAAATTGTTGCCCAAATCAGTCCTGGAAGTCCTCGAAGAGTAACCAATCCGCGCATCAGTTGCAAACATCTTTCTTTCTTTCTCTCTCTCTGCGCCCTCTGCGCCCTCTGCGGTTCAAAAAAATCCTCCTCAAAAAACCTCCCACATTCCCAGCTATACTAAAATAGGAATTCACCCAAATCCTTGCCACCGCATACTCTCACCCTAAAACCGATAGAAAAATGGCAGACACAAGTATTGTCGAAAGAATCAAAAAGCTGTTAGCCCTCGCCACCTCATCAAATGAAAACGAATCCACTGCGGCAGCCGAAAAAGCTTCCCTGTTACTGGCACAGTACAATCTCAGTCTCGCCGATTTAGGGCCAAATCACCAAGAAGAGATTGACGAAGACTCAGTTGAAACAACATCCAAATTTGTCACTTGGAAAATGATGCTGCTTTCGGGAATTGCCGACGCTAACGGTTGCACTGCCATGCGAAACACTTATAATGGCAGTATGTTTTTGGTGGGAACTTCTACCAACCTGATTGTTTGCAAACATCTGTACGAGTATTTGAGCTCTGCGATTGAAAAAAGGGCTAAATACCGCAAAGGAAATGGCAGAGGGTTGGCGTATCTGAATGCTTTTCGGGTTGGATGCGCGACGAGGTTGAGACAAAGATTGTTGGAACAAAAACAGGAGATGGAAAACTCAGGGATTCCGGGTTCCGGGGATGCGGCGGCGACTCCAGCGATTGTAGTGCGATCGATGTTTGAGAAAAATCAACTGGCGATCGCGGATTATCTAGAGGGCCGAGGGGTTAAAATTAGAACGAGAACAGATTCTCAAGTCAGTAGCGCGGCGGGTTTTAATTCGGGGTATGAAGTGGGCGACAAAATTAGTTTGCACAAGCAAGTGCAGCCGCAAGGGGATCTGAAACAACTTAATGAATGTCTTTGAGTTTATGTATAGTTAGCATTAAAAGGGAATTTGTTCGTCAAGCTCAGGAAATTTTGCAGCCAGTTTATCCCAGGCTTCATTTGCCGCTTGTTTTACCCTATAATCACTATCTCGCAAAGCATCAATTAGGGAGTCTACTGCTCTTAAATCCCCTATTTCACCTAACGCCCAAACTGCCATCTGTCGAACTTCATCCTGGTTATCTTGCAAAGCTTCAATGAGAGAGTAAGTTGCTCGTTTATCTTTGATCTGACCCAGAGCCTTTGCTGCACTGACTTTAGTTGCGTAATCCCAATTATTATGACAATCGTCTTTGAGAGTGGCAATTAGAACAGGCACAGCTCTAGCATCACCTAAATCTCCCAAAATTCTGGCTACCTCTTCTTTGGGATCGTAATAGAGAAATGGATCGTTATTCTGCTGGTTCAATCGCTCTGCATTCTGATGATTGAGTAATTGCAACCCTTGGATTAGAGGCTCCACAGTTCTTGGATCTTTAAATTCGATTAGGTCGTTGGAGAAATATGTAAAAAACCGACCACACAAAGAGCCTTGCTGAATAGCTTGTAGAGCAAATTCTATAATCTGAGAATTATATTTACGCCAAATTTGATATTCTTTTTCAGGGTGGCGAGAAATATAATCCCCTATGAAGTAAGTTCCTGCTTCATAACATTCTGCGATGGTTAGCATCATACTGGTTAAACTTGTATACTTTTCAAGTAAAGTTAACTCTCCTTCTTCAAGTCGCTGAAAAATTATCGGACAAAAATTTAGTATGTTATTAATTAAAACGCACCCCTTATCTTCCCATAAAATGTGATAAAAAATATTTAAATACTTAAAACTTTCCCAATAAGGCTTAATTATATCTACATCGGCTATGTTATCTGTTTGGATAGTTTGATGTGTGAAGATATCCTGGCCAAGCTCTGCAACGATTTCTTGTAGAGGTCTAAAAGTCCAACTATGAAATATCCAAGCTGTTTCCTTCCACTCATCTCCTTCTACTGCACCATTTCTCCACTGATAGAGTTCATAGAGTTCAGGAGAAAATTGGATTGGTAAATCTCTTACTAAGTTATCTATCTCATCTTTTGATAAGCCAGGGTATAGATACTCAATCAACCAGGGCTCGTGTCGCTCTATCCAGCTTAAGATTCGCTTTAAGGCGTCGGTTAATTCTGAAGTCATAACTTTCTTTCAAATGGAACCCACCGCCGCTCCTTCAAAGTTTTCCCGTTGTCACGCACCCTACGACTGATATCTTGCACAGAGTACGATCGCCCTCAATCAATCAATTCCGCTTCTTCAAAAATCTGCCGAGTCGTCAACTCCAAACCAGGCAGCAACTCATCCAAAATTACTGTATTATCCGTATAAACTTGACTAGAACCATCGGTCAAAAAACTTCTAATTAAAATAGCTTCTGGATCTATCACCCAAACTCGCGGAACACCCGCCGCCAAATAATCTTTCGCCTTCTCTTCAAATTCCTTCATACTTCGATCCGGTGATACAATCTCGATCGCCAGTTCAGGAATTGCGGGACAAGCTTCATTTCGCCGCCAACTTTTCGGCAGACGTTCATAAGAAATGTACGTTAAATCGGGAACAGGTGCCCAATCTTTATCCTGACGTTTTAACAAAATTGCCCATTCTGGAAGCACTCGCCCGCCTCCTTTACACCATACACGAATCAGGCGACACAAAGTAAACTGTAAAGTCGAATAAAAATATTTTGGAGACACTTTGGGGACTGCTTCACCATCTACAAACTCACAATATATATCTCCGTCGGGCAAAGCTAGAAATTCTGCTAAAGTGAGTTTGGTTCCGATGCCTACCATGACTCCCAGCCCTCTCGCTAATTAACTCCTATCATGTCCGATCGCTCACCCATAATACATTGGCCGGGGCGGGTTTGTGAGATTGTCCGTTTTTGGCAAATATTATTGGTGAACCCGCCCCTACGGAATCAGGGTAATCGACCAGACATGATATCAAATATCAATTATACAAAATTTCCCAACATTCCTAGAAGTACGATCGCCCTTCTCCCTCTACGCCAAAAGTGGAACAGGCATCCCGCCTGTGAATTTCTGTGAATTTCTGCGCCTCAGAAATCAAAATCCCAATTCCCCAAAAACCATAGCGGGGCCGGCTATCCAGCCCGCCCCGCATTCTCCAAAAGCCCCAAAACCATTCACTTCAACCAAGCAGGATGAGCCATCAAAGCTGCAAACGGCTGCACTCCCCGCAACTGATTCGACAGCGGCAAATGACCCCTAGGCGCGCTCAAATCCCAAATAAACTCTTGCGGGTATCGCGTCCAATTATTCCCCTTCTTCCAGCCAATTAGCGGCCACAATTTATCCCAATTCTTGCCCGAACTCAGCCAAATTTCCCGCTGCACCGAAAAGCCGAATTTGCCTTCGGAATGAACTTTCCACAGCGTATTAATTGTTTGCAAATCCGTTACCGGCAAGCTCTCAACTTGCGTAAAATACAGCCACTTTCTCACAGAAGCTGTTTCACCAGCCAATTCACAAAGCTTGTCTAAAGTCAAGCGATCGGCTTCTTGAAATTCCTGTAACGCCAATAATTGTTGCAGCGGAGTGTAATCAATGTTAGAGTCCGATCGCAGCGGCACAACCCCAGTCGGAAAATTCGCTTGCAAAAACTCCGTCGCTCTCGGAGAATTAGCACTGTAAAGAATTTGGTAAGCCTTACCCATTACCGCAGTCGGTGCCTCTGACTTGCGCTCTAATAAAAATTCCATCAATACATCCCAACCGGAATCTGCTATTTGTTGTTGCAGCAGTTGCAGTTGAGCTTTTTCCGAACCCGACCTCAACTGAGAGCGGAGTTCGGCTGTATCGGCCGCCGAGTCTAGAGGAGAAGTAGAAATCGAGTCAGTCATGAGAAACTATCAGCTATCAGCTATCAGCTATCAGCTATTAGCTGAAGCCCTGGTTTTCCCCCATTGTACAATGGTACTGACTCCGATTCACTTCTCTGTACTCGGATGCCTGCGCGCCACACCGCCTGGTTTAGCCGATCGCCCGATCGCACACTTTTCGCCAATGTCAGCAATCGCAAATAAGTCTACCATCTGAAATTTACGATCGATGCCATACCAAAGAGTTTTTTTTGAACCTAGTCGTCCACGATTGAAACCCATGCAGGGAAGGAAGGCGGAAAAAAGTTTATGTCATATTCCGAGTCTTCCCACTCTTTGACCCAAAGCGGCACGGCGCCTGGGCTAGGAGTTGCAGAAAAGGTGCGTTCTTTGACTTCGATCGAGTGAAATAGCTGTTTTAAAGTATCTCCCCGATCCAAAGCTTCGCTGAGGATGTCGTCCAAGTCAGGATCGACCCGTTTGACACGGTTTTTGTCCTCCTCCAGCCACAGCAGTTTCAAAGACTTCAGATCCCTCGGACTGAGGATGCTCTTGTAGTACACGCGCTTAAGGGTTGCTACGGGCTCCAATGAACGTTCTATCCGGCGAATTTGCTGAACTCGCAGGTAGTGCCATTCCGCTAAACGCTTGCTTTCCGAAGGCGGGAGAGTACCCTTGCCCGCTGCGTGTTTGTAGTCGTATTTAATCAAGCTGCAAGCCATATTGGCTAGCAGGTGAATCAACTGTTTTTCTTTGGGTGTCGCCTGACGCCGTTCCTGGGTTCTTGTCAATACGCGCTGTCTGCGGGTAGTTTCGAGAGTATTTTCCATTGGGTTTTTACGAGATGAAATACGATTGTGCCAGATCCAAATCCCGAACATCAGAAGGTAAGGAAGTTGATAGGCGGGGAAACTCCACCAACAGACTCGCCTTACCTGTTTATTTTCCCATCCACCGTTCTCTGAAACTGATTACCACCCCTGGGATTAGGTAGACTGATCTTGGGATCGAGTTTTAACTACCTCGATCAGAGGCGGTTGGGACAACAAGCACCACAACTACAACCACAACCGCATCAGAGCGAACCACACTCCGGGCGCCAATTATTATTTCCTGCCTTTACCCGTTTTTACCTCTTCTTGGTCCCCATCCTCATTCGTTCCAGTGTAGTTAAAGTCAGGACGACTCTCCCAAGCCGTCAAACTACTGGCTGATGAAGGTTGTGTGGCGATCGCTGAAGCGCTGGCGCTGCCTGCCTGGAAAAAGCCGAAGCCAGCCGAGGCAATTACCCCTAATACTAAGATGCTGTTTTTCATGTTCGATGACCCTGATTTGCGTAGATTGACACTTTTTGGCTCACCCGATCTGTCAGAAATGGGTTGATGCAATAGCCCACTTGTCTTCTGATAAATCTGCCTGCCATAATCAATTCAGACAGGCACACCCGCTTGCGATCGGAAACGCCAGAAGTGACGTGTTACTAATGTCCACGATCATCCACCAACCCGAATCTTTTGGGTAGTGGAGCGAAAGCCATCAGGGCGTCGATCCATCAGGGAGTTATGCCATCAGGGTGCTAATCCATCGGGTAGTTAAGCCATCAGGGCGCATCTTCTACAATTAGCCACAGACTTAACTTTTAGAGTTGAGCGAGTGGTTAGCCAGTTTCTGACCACGCCTTTAAGAATTAAACTTTTTGTGGAGGCATCCTGAAAAGTTTGTTCTTAGGAATCCCCGAACGCGAAAGCCCGGGGAAAGTCAGCAGCATGGAATTCCATGCAATCTAAGTCAACTAAAAAAACGCAGATTAACGATATCTCCCACTCAAGCAGTCCTCAGCCAAACGCTGGGGTTTTTTATTGGCAGCCATTGCTCTGTCTTTTCCTCCAGCATTCGGCAAGCGCAACTGAAGGCAGAAGGTTGACGGCGCTGTGGTTATGAGTTTCCCTGCCAACATCATACCACCGGGTTAATTTTAAAGTATTATTGTAAAAAAAATGTGAAAAAAACGGCGTTTTAGCGTTTTCAATCCGATCGAGTCAAAATTCATCAATTATGTGAACGAGTGTAAAAAATCAAGTGGCGGGGTACAATTGCGCCGATCATAGGATTTGGGGCGAACGCTTGCAAAGATACGGTAAAGATTGACGAGAAGAAAGCTGACCTAGTAGACAATAGAGAAAGAAGAACAAAAAATTTTCCACCATAGTAAGGCCGATAAAAAAAAAACAATCCAAATGCAACAGGCAAACTCCAAACCCTTATTGAATAAGTCATTGCCCAATCTAAAATCTAAAATCTAAAATCTAAAATGGTATCAGCGGGCCATAACTCCAATTTGTAACCTTTCGATCGCACAGCATAGGGGCGTAAAATCTTGATGAATTCCCAGATGACAGCATCCGTCAACTCAACGTACCAATATCAAGTTGGAGGCTATTTGCCTGCCGGTGCGCCCACCTATGTCAGGCGATCGGCAGACAGCGAGCTCTACGAAGGACTCAAAGCCGGAGACTTCTGCTACGTGTTGAGTTCGCCACAAATGGGAAAGTCCAGCCTGCTAGTGCAAACGGCCAAAAGGTTGCAAGCCGAAGGTACAGTTTTTGCCGCCATCAACTTGAGAAGCATCAGCAGCCCAGATATCTCCCCCCAAAAGTGGTATGGCGGAATCATGTACCGCATGGCAAGCAGTTTACACATCACAAACAGGTTTGATGCCATCAAGTGGTGGAACGATCGCGAACTGCTGCCGCCGGTGCAGCGATTGGAGATATTTATCGAAAAAGTTTTGCTCAAGTCACTTCAGCAAAATCTGGTAATTTTTCTAGATGACATTGACAGCATCAGCCGCCTAAATTTTAGTACCAAGGATTTTTTTGCTTTGATCCGGGCTTGTTACTCCAAGCGGGCAGAGCAACCGGAATACGATCGCCTGACTTTTGCTGTTATGGGAGTAGCAGCCCCCTCAGAATTGATCCGAGATCCAAGATGCAACCCTTTTAATGTTGGACGGCAAATTCATTTAAGTCGATTCCAACTGCAGGAAAGTTTGCCGCTAGCAAAAGGATTAGCCCTGAAAGCTTTTCGCCCCCAAAAAGTCCTCCAAGAAATATTAGCTTGGACGGGCGGGCAACCGTTTCTAACTCAAAAAGTTTGCCACTTGGTACTTGAATACGGGCCTTTTATTGGCAGAAATTCGGAAGCTCAGCAGGTTGAAAAACTGGTCAAACACAGAATTATTAAAAATTGGGAAGAAGAAGACGAACCCCAACATTTGATACCTATACGCGATCGCATTTTCCATAACCACTGCGACCTCACGCGGCTGTTAACGCTGTACCAGCAAGCTTTGCAACCGCCCAAGGCAACAAAACCGGGAGAATCCCAGGGAGTACCAGCAGATTACTCTCCCGAAAAACTCGAATTGCAACTGTCAGGACTGGTTGTTAAATTTGAGGGTAAATTAATAGTTTCCAACCTAATTTATCAGTCAGTTTTTAATCAGTTCTGGGTGGAAAAAGAGCTGGGAAAATTGGCTCCTTACCGCTTGGCCCTAGCAGCATGGCTGGCTTCAGACCGCGAAGATGAATCACTGTTATTGACAGGGGAAAGTTTGCAGTCAGCTTTGGATTGGGCGGAGGACAAACAATTAAGCCAAGAACACTATTGGTTCTTGAATCCCGATCGAACTTTTGGGGAAAAACCCACAGTCGTTGTCGCACAAGTTGCAGACAGCAGCATAGACACAGATGCAGACAGCCCCATCCTCACCCCGCCCTCAGATAGTATTCCAACTGGCAGCAACGAACAGAGATTGTACGATCACATCGTCTCCTGCGTGGAAACAGAATCCCCCGCACAGGTGATCGAGCGGTTCCGAAAGCTATTTATCGACGGCATGGGCTATCCCGATCGAGAGATTGAAGCAACTTTGTATAGTATAGTCTCCGTCAAGCGATCGGATCAGGACTTTAAATATCTGCTCCACCGCTGCTGCTACATCCCCATCAACCGCTGGCAATTGCAATCACAAAATCAGTTCGCGATCGCCAAGTTGGTATCTTTATTTAAGCAGACTTCTCCCCGATTCGGGATGGAATTTTACATAGTCAAGCGCTTACAAGAACAAATAAAATTTTTTAATAAAAGTGAAGAATTCCAGACTATAGAGCGCTTAGTAAAAGCCTTAGATAGAGATGCGGAACAGCAGCAACAAGATACAGATTTTCCTTTGGGCGAATTGATATGTCGGTATCCTTATTTGTACGGCTATTCTCTACTGAGCAAGGACAGCATTGAGGAAGACCAACAAACCATCCAAAAACTGGCATTTCAAAGACAGCGACAATTTGAAACACATTTGTCTAAATATTTGAATTATATGGTTGAGCCGAGAAATACAGAAATAGGAATTGTACAGCGAGCGGCTAATCCCACACTTTTGAACGATGCAGAACTGCACTTAGCGGTCAGGGAATTTGCCGGAAAAGTAGCAGGCGATCGCAGCTACAAAGAAGCGGCTCAATTTTTCCTGAGAGATTCCAGAAAAACTCCATCTTACGCCTCATTTAAAGTGGATTTATATGAATATTTAATATCGTCGGTAGAACCAGAATACGGGGGGCGTCAATTTAATGACCGTTTGTACAAACAAATCAAAAATACATTGCGAGAAAATGACTCGGTGAAATTCAATAATCCATTGTTAGTTCGTACTTGCCACCAGTTGTTCAACTTCTTAGTAGTGGAAAATTCTCAACATCCCAGCCACTACGTTTTTTACGATTTGGTGTACAACCTCGGCGCCAGCAGGACAATGGGTTTACTCATGAAACTTGTACTGCTTTCGGGCAAAGTCAAACCTGAGTTGGAAAAGCGATTTTCTATTTTGTTTAATCACTATGAAGGTAAAGCTTCTAATGAAATTATGTGGTTTGTCAAATCCTTGGAAAATTTCAATGTGGCTTTGGTTGTGAATTTTGGTAAGACGGATTTGTCTTTGGTTAAACAGCAGCTTATTTTGGCTTAAGAATAACAAAATCGCTCGAACAGGGTTATATAATAGTATTAATTAAAAAAAATCCAGGACCAACAAATGAAAGCCTTTGAAGTCACAGGAACGATCGACGAAAAAGGTCAATCGATTTTAGATTTTAGATTTTAGATTTTAGATTTTAGCATTGACTTGCGCGAGATAAATACGTTCGGCAAGTTTCATCGGATACAGGTTGTTTATTTCACCGGTCCTGAGTCTGCTTTCGGAATGAATCCGGGGGCTTGTATCCTGGATGCTTTCGGTCAATTATTGCTCGATCGACCTTTAACCGCAGAAACTCCCGGCCGCGTGCGAATCATCGTTCTTCTTCCCGAACCTACAGATGAAGCTGAAGACGACCCCGACGATACTCCAGTTGCAGAAGTAAAAGCTAGTCTCAAAAGGGCATTCCAGGAAGCTAAAACCCGACAGCGAATACCTCTTTCTCAAATGTGGGAGGGCATCGATCGATTTTAGATTTTAGATTTTAGATTTTAGATTTTAGATTTTAGATTTTAGATTTTAGACGATCACACGCTCAATCAAGTTCAATAGCCGTCGATCGTACTTTTGTTAACCATTTACTCAAAATCCGATCAAACTCACATCTTGCACTATTCTCAAGGACGGGCAAGATGCCCGTTCCACAAAAAGTAGATTTTCTTGTGGAACAGGCCGGAAAGCCTGTTCCTAAAAGGCTAATTGAGAATGGTGCAAGATGTCAGATCGAACAGATATCAGCCTCAACGAAATCCGCAGCATCATCGCAGAGTTTGACGAAAACGAATAGCGGTGTATTATTAATTCTATGATTAGCTATCTCAAAGGCACAGTAGCCGATATCGCCAAAGGCAGCAACCGCGTCATATTGACTCTCGAAGTCAATCACATCGGCTATGAAATCCAAATTTTGCCCCGCGTGACCGGTCAATTGCCAGCATCCGGCGAAGTCGCCCAAATTTTTACCCACCAGCAAGTTAAGGAAGACCAAATCGTATTGTACGGTTTTGGCAGCGCGGCAGAACGCGATTTGTTTCGGCAGTTGACGAGTGTCAGCGGTGTGGGTGCTCAACTGGCGATCGCACTTCTTGATACTTTAGGATTGCAAGATTTAGTCCAGGCGATCGTCGGCGGTAACACCCGCATCCTCGCCAAAACACCGGGCGTCGGTACAAAAACCGCAGAACGTCTCGCCCTGGAACTCAAAAGCAAACTCTCGGAATGGAGACAGCAAGCAGGTTTGACAACTTCAGTCGCCGCCGGAGTCCCCCCAGCTATTCAAGAAGAAGTCGAGATGATCCTGCTGGCGATGGGATACACTGCGGCTGAAGTCTTGCAAGCGCTGCAAACCCTCAGTCAAGACAGCACTTTGTCCACCAAAGGTGATGCGGATGATTGGATACGTGAGGCGATCGCCTATTTGAGCCGATAATCGCCTACAATGATAATCCCCTACAATATCTAGCCGCCGGGAATAAAAACCCTGGACGGGCGGGACGCCCATCCCACAATTTTTTTTCCTGTGGGATGGGCGTCCCGCCCGTCCTAAGTATGTTTGCAATTCAAGTCTATTCTGCTCAAAAAACAAACCCATCCTTAGCAAAAATTTTATCGTTATTATGCTTCCCCTGTGATAACATAGGAGATTGTGACAATCGTACAAAAAAAACTAAAATCAATTCATGGCTCTTACACAACAGCGCAAACAAGAAATCATGGGCGACTTCCAAACCCATGAAACCGATACCGGTTCAGCAGATGTCCAAGTCGCCATGCTGACCGATCGCATCACCAAACTCAGCGCCCACCTGAAAATCAACCAAAAAGACTTCGCCTCCCGGCGCGGTTTGATGATGATGATCAGCCGCCGCAAGCGCCTGCTGGCATACATCCAAAAGCAAAATGCCGATCGCTACAAAGCATTGATTGCCCGTCTAGGCATTCGCGGCTAAACACCAAAGCCAAAATTTGCGACAATATTCTTTAATCTTGGACAAACACCAAGACTTATTGAAAAATGTTCGAGATTTCAGGTCAGAGATAAAATATGTCCTCCGAACCACCCCGCAAGCGCTTGCCCTTTGAACCGGCAACAAATCGTAAAAAAACGCCTAAAAAGCCCCCAGAACCCCAAGCAAGCATAGCCTTAGAGTCGGATTCTGCCGACAAGCAGCCGAAAGCTAACAAAACCGGAAAACAGGCGCAATCCATCCCAGAAGTAGTCAGCCAACGCATGATATCTCGCATAGCGGTATTCTGCGGCATACCGACAATCCTGGGAATTTCCACATTTTTTGTCAGCTATTTGATAGTCAGCAAAGGCTTGTTTGATTTGCCCAACACAGCAGTATTGCTGGTAAGCATGGGCTGTTTTGGTCTAGGCGTTCTGGGATTAAGCTACGGAGTCCTCTCAGCTTCCTGGGATGAAGAAGTTTCAGGAAGCACTCTGGGGTGGGAAGAATTTAATACCAATTTTGGACGGATGCGAGAAGCGTGGCGCGCCGCGAAGCCAAAAAGTTAGTCATTAGTTATTAGTTATTAGTCATTAGTCATTAGCTAACAACTAAAATGTTAACCATCTAGAATTTGTTTTTGGGGAGGGAACAAGAACCCGCCCCACAACAATGCTAATAATACTGATATAAATAGATTCTCGATCGCCATTGCATCTATTTTCTCAGTGCATCAGAGTCATCATCCGTTTCTAGCCCAACTAAACAGGCAAAAAAAATATGATTATAGTAATGAAAGCCGGCACTCCAGAAGCCGAGATCGATCGCATCGACGAAGAGCTCCGCACTAGCTGGGGTTTGATACCAGAAAAAATCGTCGGCCGTTACAAAACCGTGATGGGTTTGGTGGGCGACACAGTTGAGCTCGAACCGATGCAACTGCGCGAAATGAGCACCTGGATTGAAGAAGTTCTGCGCGTGGAAAAACCCTACAAACGCGCTTCTCTGGAATATCGCCAAGGAGAACCCAGCGAAGTAACGGTTGCTACTCCTTTAGGAACTGTAACGATCGGCTTGCATCACCCGATCGCGATCGTAGCAGGCCCTTGCTCAGTCGAAAACGAAGAAATGATTGTCGAAACGGCAATGCGCGTCAAAGCTGCTGGAGCTCATTTTCTCCGTGGTGGCGCGTACAAACCGAGAACTTCCCCCTATGCTTTCCAAGGCCACGGCGAGAGTGCTTTGGGATTGCTAGCGGCGGCGCGGGAAGCTAGCGGTTTGGGAATTATCACAGAAGTTATGGATGCGGCCGACTTAAGTGCGATCGTGGAAGTAGCCGACGTGGTACAAGTCGGGGCGAGAAATATGCAGAATTTCTCACTGTTGAAGAAAGTCGGAGCTCAAGACAAACCAGTTTTGCTGAAGCGCGGCATCTCCGCCACCATTGAAGAATGGTTGATGGCTGCTGAGTATATCATGGCTTCTGGGAATCCGAACGTGATTTTGTGCGAGCGCGGAATTCGCGGGTATGACAGGCAATATACACGCAATACCCTCGATTTGTCGGCAGTACCAGTATTGCGGACTCTGACTCACTTACCGATTATGGTTGACCCCAGTCACGGCACCGGTTGGGCGCAGTTTGTACCCTCGATGGCCTTTGCTTCGATCGCCTCTGGTACAGATTCGCTGATGATTGAAGTGCACCCGAATCCGAAAAAAGCTTTGTCTGACGGGCCGCAATCTTTAACACCGGATCAGTTCGACAAGTTGATGGAAGAATTGGCGGTGATTGGTAAAGTCATGGGACGTTGGCCGCAGCCCGTGCCAGTTTTGGCATAGAAACACCAGTAATATAATGTCCGGTCAATTAACCGTAATTCCTGTAGGGGCGGGTTCGCCCTAATTTGCAACACAAAGCCGAGATTCTGGAAACCCGCCCCTCTCCTTGGGTATGACTTACCCGTTAGATCGAATCCGATCGATTAACCATAATATCCCGGCCGGGGCGGGTTTTTGAGATTGTCAATTATTGGCTGGTATTGTTGGCTAACGGGCCCCTACGAAAATCGCGGTCGATCGATTGGACATGATATTATTCATTGAATTAGCGATCGCTCTGATTTAAAATAGCCTCAATTTGATTTTTTACTTGTTCGAGTTCTCGGCGTTTGTCAGCCAGCCAAACTTTTTGGGCCTCGCAATCTGCTTGCTCTCGATCGCGCTTTTCCTGCTGTTCTAATAAATTTTCCCACAGCGAGATCGCTTTTGACATCGCACCGCTATTCGCATCAGCGCGATCGTCAAATACTGTAATAATTCTTTCTTGTACCTTCTCAAAAATAGACTGGGCAGATTCGTCAAATTTCTCAACGCCTAACTCGCAAACTTTTTGCTTAATCTGATCTTTAACAGCATCGCCATCTAAAAAACTAAAGCCAAAACCGCCACCAGCGCCAGCAGCTAAGCCACCCAAAATAACTCCTATAAAACCAAGTCCTGTAAAAAATAGCAACCCAGCACCTACTAATGCACCGAGACCCAAACCAACGCCTAAGCTTTCATCACTACCGATATTTGGGTTAATTGAGGAAGCAATTCCCCTTCCACTTGCGCCAAATCCGCCTAAGCTACCTGCTGTTGCTAAGTTATTGAATTGAGCGACAAGGCTAGTGCTGAGTTGCTGGTCAAACTGTTGAAATTCTTGCCGTATTGCATCAATATCTTCACCGATTTGGCTGTCTAGCACTCCCATATTTTGTTTTAAAATAGACTGTACTTTTTGATTGCCCCAGTCATCAATTTCTTCGGTGATGTCTCGTACAAATTGATCTGCATAATCTTTAGTCAACTTGTCTTGACTCATGATGTGTCCGTGTTCGGAAGTCCAGCGATGACTTTTTGCCATCAGGCGTTCTCCCAATCCTTCCACCCATTCATTCCAAGATTCAATAGCTTCTTCTACAGATTCCTCCCTCAGTTCATTAGCTAAAAGTTTGATTTTCACATCGCGGCCGCTTACTTCCGCCATTTGTTCAAAAATCTTCGCCTTATCTCCTTGAGAAACTGTCAATTTTCCTTCTAAGATTTCCCTATATTGAGTCAATTCATCGCAGCCAGTATTAATAATTTGCTTAATTCCGGCGGCTGATTGCTGAAGTGCGATCGCCCCCCGTTCAACAGTCAGAAATTTCTCAATCGAATCAGTAAAACCCTGAAAAGATTTTAGATAATCATCATTTTCATTGCCTGCTAAAATCGCTTCTAATGCAGATTGAGCAGAAATAAAATGAATCCGATTTTCACCAGCAATCAAATTTTGACTTGTAACAATTGTTTCCACCCTTTTTCGTACCTGCTGGCGACTCTCTTCCCGCCGCAGTAAATCGAAAAAATTAACTACCATAAAAATATTACTCGCGCCTTCCTTATTACCATAATTTAGTTCTTTTTTCAAGTACAAAAGCAGTTCTCGCTCTTTCTCCGTTAAAGCATTTTGAGCATGAGTTAAGAAAATAACCGCATCAGTTGTTTTGAGAACCTGTTGGGTGACTAATGTGCGTTCGGCTTGTTCGTTCAACCCAGGAGAATCAATAATTTCTACCCCATTGCGGCACAACTCTAATTCGGGATGTTCAAAAACGATTTCGGCAATTTCCGACTTGGCAATTTCATCGGCATAGGAACCATAAGCCGCTTGTTCCGAAATCGAAGCTTTCTCTTGATATTGTGCAGGTGAAATTTCTTCCTCCCGTCCATTGTGGTAGCGACAAATAACCCGGCGCTGCGAACCATATTTCAAAATAGTCACATTACCGCTACAGGGAATATCGCGCACTGGTTGGATTTCCTCACCAAGTAAAGCATTTAGTAAGGTTGATTTACCTTTACTAAATTCGCCGACAACAGCAACGCGAAAACATGGAGATTGCAATCTCTGAGATACTTTCGTTACTTCTTCTGCTAAAGTAGGAGATAGCACGTTGCGATCGATTCCATTTTGCAGAGTTAAGCCTAGTTTTTCACAAAGAGCATTCAGTTGTTGCCGATACTCCTGAAATTTTTTCAACTCCTGATAGGATGAAACTGATTGCTTTTGATTTGTTTTGTGTTTCGGTTTGGCTGGTAAATGTTCGATAATGTGACTGGCAGCACGGACAAACATAGAATCGAGAGATTGAAATTGCGCTGGATCGAGTAACGAGTGGACTTCTGCTAAAGCTGCTGTATCGCTGATGGCTTGATTGCTAAAACTCGCTTCCAAAACACTCAAAAATCGCGCATTAACTCCGAGTCGATCGGCAATGATGGTCAAATACTGTTTTTCTCGTTCATCTATTGTCCCATCTGCCGCCGACATTTGATACCCAAAACTAATTAACAGCAGTTTTTCCTCTTCGGAAAAGCACGATGTGAGCGCCAGCAACGCCGTCAATTTCTTGTAAACTTGCTGTTCCCGCACGCTCTTAACCATCGGCATTACGAATTGGCGCAAACTGTTGTTAGCGGGAATAAGTTCCGTAAAAATTGTCCGCAATCGCTGTGTTTCCTCAGCACTTACCGTACCGTCGGCATGAATGACTCCCAGCAATACCGTCACCAGCCCCGCCAGGAAAAGCACAGGCGGAGTAATATCCTCTTTTCGGAGGTTTTGCCCGGTCAGCCGCGAAACAAGCTCAACTGTTTGAGGACTAATTAGCGAAGTGTGCATTTGCAGGGCCTATTGATAATTTTTTTTTATTTAAACTAGCATAATATATTAGTTATTCTGTGGATTGGTAACACGGTAGAAATTGATGATGAACTTTGTATTTCCCCCGGCGGTACAGGCTGCGATCGAGGCTGGCAAGTACGTACAAGTGTTTACATCGGCTGGAGTGCCGATCGGCATGGCGAGAGATGCAGCAACGGGAGAGTTTGCGGCCCACGCCGTTGGCGCGCTGGTCAACAACAGCCCCCTATCGCCGTTAGTGTCTCCCGTGCAGCTTGCAATGGGAGGCTTGCAGATGTACCAAAACCACATGGGCTTTCAAGCCGTCCAAACCAGTTTGGGCGTGCTGCAAGCGACAACAGCCGTCATTGGCGTGGGAGTTGCTGCTGGGGTAGCCTTGTCGGCGGTGAATTTGCACCAGACTTTGAAACTAAAAAAAGCAGTAGAAAGGCTGGAAGTTAAAGTAGAAAATGGTTTCATCAATTTAGAACAACTTTTGAAAGGCCAAGGCGCCGAAATTAAGCAATTAATTTCCGAAGTGGTTGCAGATATAAAATTTGAGAACCATCGCCTAGTCTTAGTGCGGGCTTACGGGTTATTTAATCAAGCAATTCAACGAATGCGATCGGCTTTGCAACTGCAAGATATCAACCGCCGCAATGCTGAAATTGATGCAGCGCGAGGGATGTTGTTTGAGGCTTTAGCTGATTACAGAAATCCGCAGTTGTTGTCAGAAACCTGTGCGGCGGGACAGTTGCGGCGGTTAGAGTGCAGTTGGACGATCGAACAAAGTATTATTGCGACTTATCAGGTGCAAAATGAGTATGGGGCTGCGGGCGATCGTATTTCTCAACTTCAACAACAAATCCGTCAAGATAGCCTCGGTATTATACACTGTTGTGACTCAGACGAAGAGCTTGACTTTCTTTTTCCTGAAATTACGTGCATTCACGATCGCGATTTAGTTTTATTAGAGACTTGGCAAAATCAGATTGAATGGATGAAAGCTTTACCGCCAAGTGAATTAAAACAGTTGCAAAGTGCTGATTTTAGTAAATCTGACTCTGCTGTTAAGGTGGAGAAAAACTCAGCCGCAACAGCTTTAGCAATCCCAGAGGAACAGTTATTTTATGAAAATTTGAAGCCGAAGTCTCATTTTTACGCGCTTCGCACTCAACTGGAATGGATGCTCGATCGGCAGCGACGTGAAGAGTATGAAGATTATATCATTGAACAAGGGGAACTAGGGGGTCATACAAGTTTAGTATCGTCGAATTTGGAAAAAGCCTCTGATTTGGCTGTGGCTAATCTATTTTGGTACTTCAAAGTCCGGGATGAATCCGAAGAGGAATTAGAATTAGATTCTGATGAAACTACGAATAATACTGCTACTGCTACCGTTGTTGCAGAATCTTTCCCAAGCGATAAGGTTAAGCAGCAAATTTATGAAAAACTCAAAGCCGTTGTTGCCAAGCAACTAGAATTTGAGGCAAGTAAAGTCACCATAAACGCTAATTTTGCCAAGGATTTAGGAGCCGATTCTCTCGATGCAGTAGAGCTAATTATGGCCATTGAGGAGGAATTCGACATTGAAATTCCCGATGAAGCTGCGGAGAACATAGAAACAGTTCAACAGGCTGTTGATTACATTTACAAAAAAGTTGCTGTTTAAAAAGCAAAGACAGTAACCAAGTTCAAATTCCTTAAACAGAAGAAAGCACTAGAAAGACTTCAAGCTTTCATGTAATACCAACTCACCAGAGCGATCGGTGTAAGGACACGGCCAAAGCCCATGTCCCTACCAAAAATTGTACGACCAATGTCATTTTCATTATTACAACAAACATCAAAAAAAATGAAGTCTAAATCAGTTACCCAAATCAGCGGAATTCCCGGTCAATTAGTCGGTGCAGTTCCCGTCCGAACCAGCGGTACAGGAACTCTTAAAATTGTTGGGGACACCTTACAAGGAAATTTCACTTCATTTTTTGGGTTAGAAATCAAAGAAATTGTCATTCCCATTCAAAATGTCAAAGCAGTTGAAATAGGGGAAGGCTGTACTTGGTGGCTGCTCGGACTCGGAATTCTAACCCTCGGCTTATTCTTCATTGGTATTATCTTCATTGTGTTGGCTTTTGTTGTAAAACAGCGTTATATTGCCATTTACACGAGTAGTAGTAATCTCATTCTGTTTTGTACAAAAAATGATAAAGTCAACCAGTTTCGTAACGAAATTATAGAAGCTTGTCGTCCCAAACCGAGCTATATGCCCCGACATTCTCAGTCTCCCCCACCACCGCCTTCTTTGCCAAATAGATTCATACTTAGCTAAATTTACCAGGTCGATCGCTATTTCTACCAAAGTGCGATCGCTCTTCTTTTGAGGAAAGCACAAAGCGCGGTAAAAACAAAAAACTTAGGGACATACAGTTTAAGGAGTAAAAATCTAATGCAACTAATTTTGGCAGAATTTTGTGGACGCTGGGGCTGTTCTTGGTGGGAGAAAATTATCACCATCATCTTGGTTAGTCTGAAGGGTAAGGGAGTTGTACTATTGCTGGGATTATTGCTGATTCCCATATTTTTGGTTGTGCTAATATTGCTAGTAGGCTTGATGCCAGCTTTTGAATTTATTGCTAGTTTTGGGAGAGACAAACAAGAACTCCAAAACCCAAACAATTCTCAGGAACAAGACCAAAGCATTTTATCAGCAGGAGCTAAGTTTGTCGGTCGTAGAGGAGCTAAATTTTTGGGTCGTAAATTGAAAGAAGTAAACAAACAGGAAGATGTCAATTCTCATGAACAAGACCAAACGATTGTATCAGCAGGGGCTAAGTTTTTAGATCGTAAAACAGCTAAATTTTTGGGTCGTAATGGGGAAAAAAAGTGATTTAATCCCACCAGTAAACCACAACAGGCGGCGGATTTTCATAACCCCCATAACCAATAAACACAGATGCCCGATCGCGATCCATCACTTGCACATCATCCGCCATCCAAGTCTTCCCAAAATCAACCAGCGGGTAAACGCAATCATCATCCCTACTCCAAATATAAAGCGTATCAGCGTGCCAGCGATCGTCCAAATCTCGCAGCAATAAACCCAAATTACTGTAAAGCCTACCGCTATTTTCATCCTCCGCAATCAGCGGCAGCATCATAAAATTCAGCCACAAATCTCTGTTCTGATATAGATCGGTTAAAATCGGTTCCGGGTCGAAATTATTCCAGCGTCCATTTTGCATCATCAGCGCTTCCATCAACTGCTGCGGCGTACATTCTCCGACAGCTAGCGACAAATCCACGCGCGGTGCAGGTGCATTTTGTCGAAATTTTTTATTTCTACCGCCTCGCCTTTCAACAAGCGTTTGGCGGCGTTGATGGCGCGGTTGAGCTTCAAAAACCCACGCCCCCCGCGAGTAACTTTTGGGAGTACCAACAGCGGGCAATGGTTCGGGAATTTCGTTAAATCCTGCCAGCAAGCGCTGATATCCGTCTGCTTCATCAAATGTCACCCAGTGCGATCGCCACACGCACTCCAAAACAAAACCAATTGTAACGCAAGGAGTGCGATCGCAGTCCATCAGGGCGATCGACCAATCATCGCTATCTTCAAACCGAGACAGCCACTGCGAAGCCGCCTCCCATTTAGGCAGCAAGTCTCCTTCTGGAGATTTCCGCATTTCCTTCATAAGCCGCACTCTGTCTGACGGAGTGAACATTTTAGGTTAGCCGCGAAGTTGAATAGTTCATTTGTAGCACAATTATTTAATCCAAACCATCAAAGCTCGATCGGGGTGATTGTCAGAATTAAAAAGTGCGATCGAGTCTGTAGGGTGCACACTGCGCACAAAGCCTCTACCAATAGCGGATCAAACCATTTTTTTGGGCAAATTTTTAAATTTATAGTCATTTCAAATAAATGTGAGACAAATGCAAGATGATGTAAAATCAAGAAAAATTGTTAACTCGGAGCCGAAAAATGGCAGACAGTCTAGATTTAAGAAAAAGAGTAGTGGATTATGTGGAAAATGGAGGGGGTATAACCAAAGCCGCCGCCCTGTTTAAAGTAGGAAGAGCAACAATATACAGATGGCTAGGGAGGGAAGACCTTCGAGCCACTAAGGTATAACACCGTGAGCGAAAGATAGACTGGGAAATGCTCAGAAAAGATGTAGAAGAAAATCCCGAAGCAAGATTAATAGAAAGAGCAAGGAAATTCGGGGTGAGAGCGAGTGCCATATGCTATGCCTTAAAGAAAATGAAAATTACGAGAAAAAAAAAAGAATTTCGTTATAGAGAAAGGAATAGAGAAGAAAGAATACAATACTACCAAACACTGAGAAATTTAATTAAAGCTCATGGGAGTAAAAGCCTTGTATTTATTGATGAGTCAGGGTTTGAAGAGTTTCATGCTTGTGTTTATGCGTGGTCAAAAAAAGGGAGAAAAGTATATGGGGAGAGACAAGGAAAACGCGGAAAAAGAGAAAATTTAGTAGCAGGAAGAAGAAAAGGAAACAAGGACTTGATTGCACCTATGGTCTTTACAGTCCGCTTTAATGCAGAAAGTTTTGAAGGGTGGTTAGCTTTATATTTATTGCCATCTTTAACAATACCATCAATATTAATCATGGATAATGCACCGATTCATCGTAAGACAGCAATTAGGCTCCTGGTGGAGGAGGCAGGTCATCAGATAATATTTTTACCAAAATACTCTCCTGACTTAAATGATATTGAGCATGATTTTAGTGC
>NZ_JAUBOR010000057.1:0-30264 GCF_036700305.1 Microcoleus sp. Z1_A1 | reverse complement strand
CTACTGAGTATGCTTTCATTGGTATATTATTTTTAGTCAATTCTATTGTACCTCATAACATCCGGAAGTGCTGTATCTTCGAGATAAGTTGAGCAGTCTATCATCTCCATACTGCTGTTGCTGAAGCCCAAATGCTCCCGCCAATAGTCAATCAGCGACTTCGGCGGCTCATTAATTACAATCCCTGGGATGGCATCACCTAACACTGCCAGATTTTTCCAAGGTTCCTTCTGACCAATCTTGTCGAAAGAAGTTTTGGTGGCTTCACTGCTGCCGTCTTGAATAAAGTATTTTTTCCTGTTGGGATAAGCAGCCCAACTGGCGGTGGCAGGGTAATTTAGGATGAACGCATAACGTGCATCTGTGATGTCTGGAGCAAACAAATCGGAAAGAGAGTTGCCTTGAAAGTAAGGAAAGTCGTATGTTGAGTTCATAGAAACATCCAAGTCGAGTTTGAATTGAACTGTTTTCCCTGCCACTAAGTAGCTCGACATAATTAAAAGTAGGGTGGGCAATGCCCGCCCTACAAATTGACAAAGTGTTTATCGATCAATACTTCGGACTGTTTTTGATTACCAACCGTAGAATAAGGGTTTCAAGCCTGGAAGGCAATGGAACTACCAACTGACATCATGTCCGGTCGAGCGACCGCGATTTTTGTAGGGGTGGGTTCACCAACAATATCTGCCCATAATTGACAATCTCAAAAACCCACCCCGACCGGGATATTAATTGATGTCAAGCTACTTAATAACTAGGAAACAAGATATTAGTTGCGGAATTTTAACTCTCTCCAACTAGAGAGAATGCAGCCTCAATAATTTCAACGATGGACGAGTTGTTTTTTCTTAGTGAACACAGCCACCTTGTCCATTTCTGAGGTTCTATAAGCACAAGCCATGTCCGTTGAATTATGCGCCCAGCCAACCCGCCCTTGAGGGTCTATGATGACGCACCCAGCTTCTCCTGCCACCTTAGATGCCAGAGTCTCAATGGCCATCTGCGCGGCTTCGTCTGGGTGCTTGCCGGACGCTAGAATGTCGATCGCCCTCTTAGCTAGAACTACTGGCATAATGGACTCGCCATCGCCTGTGGTCGAGCAACCGCCCTGTTCATTTTCAGCAAACAAGCCTGAGCCAATAATGGCGCTGTCGCCGACGCGACCGGCGGGCTTATTCATAGTGCCGCCTGTTGAGGTACCGGCAACTAAGGTGCCACTACTATCCAAAGCTACACAACCAACGGTATTGGGGCGGTCAAGAACTTCTTTTTCCTCCTCCCACTCTTCCTGTTGCTCATCCGCGATTAAGTCTTCTTTTGTACACATCTCGGCTCCACTTTCTGCAGCAAAATGTTCTGCATGATCCGCTACTAAGAACATGGGTTTTTTATCCATAATCTTTCGCGCCACTGAGATGGGATGGCGCACGCCTTGAACATTTGCGATCGCTCCCCAAGCTAAGGAACGGCCTTCCATCATCGCTGCGTCTAGCTCTACCTCTCCCTGGTTGTTGAGAACCGATCCAAAGCCTGCGTTAAATGTCTGGTCAGCTTCCAGAACCCGGATAGCTGCCTCAACAGCTTCTGCTGCTGTACCCCCGCTTGTGAGCACTGCCCAACCAGCTTCTGCTGCTGCGGTACAGCCTGCATTGTTGGCTGCAACCTTGTCTTCGGAGATGGTTTTTGCTCCACCGTGGACAATAATGCTTATTACCATAAATCTCCTTTTTTACATTAATAACTACTTAAACATTTCTTAGATTAATAAATTTTTAAGTAGTTTTTTATCTCTCATAAATTTATAGATTAGCGGTGTTTGATTGAGGGTTCCTCTATCTTCAGATGTAATTAGTTCTGCCGATATTTGTGTTCCTACCGACCTAGGTATTTAATTATTTTTAATAAAAACTTGGCAAAATTATGTCAATAGTGTGAGTAAATTTGGCTTCGATTTAGTTAAGGAGTTTTAAATATTTAGGGAGTAAAGATGGGGTAAAACTTAAGGCGATGCGCTACACATTAACAGGCAAAATGGCTAAACCTGAAGAATGAGACTTTGCGGAGAGGGTGACAAGAGAGCTAGACCGATTGCTGTAAAAGGGATAGAGCATTTAGTCCTTGGCGAAAGTTCTGAGCTTTATGGGGCTTTAGGGCTATCAGTGCTAACATCTGATCTCGCCATAAAACTAGGGACTGACTCCAAGCACAACCAGATAATCCGAGGCCAAAAATACTGTGATGGGGAAAATTATTAGGGGTTTTTTCCGAGCGATCGAGCTAAGCTACGAAGTGGTTATATTGGAACTCCTTCCCGGCGATAGTCGCTAGCCACTAAGCAGAACTAATCTACAAAACTCCAGCTAAAAATCGGGTGAAGTTACCGAACTTTTCTTCCGAATAAGAGCCTCTATTTTACTATTTTATAATCATCAAGTTGTGCTAAATAGCGATTAAACAAGTTCATAGTTTTGCTTAAATATTGAAAATAAATCAGTTGATTTTAAATTTTAATTACTATTTGAATCAAAATTTTTAATTATAACTTTAATTGTAGTCAATAACAAATGCAGATATATGAATGGTTATATTTTTGAATAAATGAGATTATTTCGATTTAAATTATTGTTTTGTAAAAAGCTGGCTAGACTGGTCAGAAGTCGCGACAGAAACACTCTTTTCTTGATTCAAAGCTAGGTCTTAACCCTTAGTCTATCGATTTTAGATTTTAGATTTTAGATTTTAGATTTTAGATTTTAGATTGAAGCATGGACCCCACGGATAAATTCGGGGGCAAGTTTATCGGATAAGCTGTCGCGCATTTAAATTGTAGGTTCAGGGCGGGCGGGACGCTAGGGCCCCTACTCCCCACAATAGTTTGATTATTTTTTGACATACAATTTAAATGCCGCAACAGCTTACAGGTTTTTTATTTCTCCACGGATGAATCCGGGGGCTTGTATCCTGGATGCTTTCGGTCATGAGACAGTTTGCGAGCTTCCCGCTATGAAACTCTAGGTCTCCGGTTACTACGACAGGATAAGGATTTTCAAGTGTCAAAATCGGGATCGTTACCAGTTTTTTTCAGGGAAATAACTCCTCGACAATTTCGACATTCACTGCCAATATATTGGCAAAGCGTGACCACGAATTTCAAAGGTGGTATCAAGCCCCCGGATTTATCCGTGGAATCAATCCAAAATCGAAAATCGAAAATCCTCAAGAAAGAGCATTTATCTCGCGCAAGTCAATTCTTTAATCTAAAATCTAAAATCTAAAATCGATTGACTCCCAAAAATTATCGTGACTATCAGCAGATTTCGATCTCGCCATTGAGTTCTGTTGAGAGCAAATTCTACATATTTTTTAGTTTTTAAGGTTAATTATGAACTGTTTCTCCGTTGTGCTATATTAAATCTTTGGTCTCTAAATTCAGACTTTAAAGCCGCTTGGGTTATAGGAAACCACAGCCACTGCGTCGAAAGCTGGGGGAGATTAAGAAATAGCTGGAGACTTCGGACGCGACTATTGTATTGAATCGGTTGTGGAAAAATGTTAGCTCATCTCGATCATCGGAGTTGTCGATGGCTTTGAAGCATCTGAACTAAGAGTTATAAGATGGGTGGTTGACTCTCGCTCAAGTGGATGCTTAATAACTTTTGGTATAATGTCTTTAGCATTTTTTGTGGGGTCGTTCCAAAAGTCACCCGCTTTTTTATGACTTCTCCATTATCTCAAACAATTGCCCCCTCTGGGTTTTCCCTCGGTTCTCACCTCTCAGGCTTGGGATAGGAAATTATTTGTTTATGAATCAAATTAAACGTGTTGCCATAGTGGGAGGAACCCACGGAAACGAACTCACAGGAATTTACCTCGTGAAGAAATTCGATCGCGCGCCAGAGTTAATGGGGCGATCGACTTTTGAAACTATCACCCTGCTAGCCAATCCCAAAGCTTGCGAAATCGGGACACGCTACATCGATATCGACCTCAACCGCTGCTTTAGAAAGCAAGATTTAGAAAATCCCCATCTCTCCAGCTATGAAGCCCAGCGGGCGAAAGAAATCTACGGCATTTTTAGCTCAAAAAACACACATCATCCCAACGTAATTATCGATTTGCACAGCACCACATCCAACATGGGGCTAACATTTATTCTCGCCAGCCATCATCCATTTAACCTGCAACTAGCAGCTTATTTAACCTCTGTGTATCCCCGCATCAAGGTACTCACTTCTACAACCAAGAATCATGATAGTCCTGTGCTGCGATCGCTTTCGGAATTAGGCGGGACGCTGGAAGTTGGTGCAGTGCCACAAAGCGTATTAGATGCGTCTTTATTTCAGGAAACTGAGCAAGTTGTCGGTACGATATTAGACTGCGTAGAAGCCTACAATCAAGGCACAGTGCCTGCGGTCAAGAATCCCCTGACTATTTATCACACCATTGGGGCGATCGACTATCCCAGAAACGAGAACAGAGAAATTCAGGCAATGATTCATCCTCATCTGCAATCCAGAGATTATCAAGCCCTAAATCCCGGCGAACCGATGTTTTTGACCTTTGATGGTAAGTCGGTCTTGTATGAAGGTAAATCAACCGTATATCCCATTTTCATTAACGAGGCTGCTTACTACGAAAAAGGAATTGCCATGTGTTTTACCCAGAAGCAAATAGTCAGTTTTGAGTAGAAAATTTCAAATTATTCTTGATTTTTTTCCTGTGACAAAAACTCCTCTTGAGAAGCCCTAGTAAAAGAACGCAATTCCTTCCATATTTCCAAAGTGATAATACAGGTAATTAGCCACACCAAACCAGCAGTATAACCAGCAATAACATCGGTAGGCCAATGAACTCCTAGGTAAAGCCGGCTCAAACCAATAGCAGCAATTAAGACAACTGTCAAACTGTAAATCGACCAGCGCTGCTTGGGAAATCGTACACCCAAAAAATATCCTAGCAAACCGTAAATAACCATGGAAATCATTGCATGACCGCTAGGAAAACTGTAAAATGTGACATTAACAACACGCTCCCAAAGTTGAGGTCGATCGCGGGCAAAAAGTTTTTTTAACAGTAAATTTAAACCGATGGCTCCACCAGCCGCGAGCGCAATAGTTGCAGCTTCCGAGCGGTGATTGCGCGCTAGCAAAACAATACCCAACGTCAGACAAATCACTAGCAGCAAATTCGGCTCTCCCAAAAAGGTAAAGCCCAGCATTATTTGATCGCGCAAGGGAGTGTGCAATTGCCTCAGAGCGAGTAAAATAGAGGTATCGAAAGCGTAACTTTCTTTTTCCAACACGTCTTCGGCAATGGTGGCAAATCCCCACATCGCCAAAGCCGCAACCGCAAGCCCGGTAAGCCGAATTATCGAAATGAGCGATCGAATTTTAGAACCCATTCTTGAACTAATTAAAATTTTAAAATTTCTAACTCAAAATAATACAACAAAGATAGGAAACGAAAACGCCTTACCCATCGTCTAGATTCTTGAGCAACTCTATTCTGAATGATTAATTGATTTTTCACTACCCACCTCAGCTTTTACATCCAATCGGCGAATGACTATACTCTCCACAAAATACATTTCTGCAATTTTGTTGACCTTGGGGTTGACAAGTCTTTCTAGCTGTGCTACTAACAGCGGAGTAAGTGCCCCGATCGCCGAAGCCAACACGATCGCCCAGCGTCTCGTTTCTTCCGCAGTCGCCCAAAAGCCCAACAACCCGCAATTCGGTCAGCCGATCGACTGTACCCTCGGCAAAGACTGTTTTGTATTGCTGTATTTCGATCGAGAACCCGGCCCCACCGCCGTCGATTTTGGCTGCGGGCGCCAAACCTACGACGGCCACGACGGCACAGATTTTGCCATTCCCGATGCCAAAGCAATGGCAAAAGGAGTTCCAGTTATTGCCTCCGCAGCAGGCAAAGTTTTGCGAGCACGAGATGGTGTGGTCGATCGGCGTTTACAAAACGATACAGAAAAAGCCAATCTCGCAGGCACAGAATGCGGCAACGGCATGGTAATTGACCACGGCGGTGGTTGGGAAGCCCAATACTGCCACCTCCGCCAAGGCAGCGTTGCCGTCAAACCGGGTACGCAGGTAGAAAAAGGCACTGTTTTGGGCATGGTGGGAAACTCTGGGATGGCATCTTTCCCCCACGTACACGTAACTTATCGCTATCAAGGCAAAGCCGTAGATCCCTTTGTCGGACCCGACGCGAAGGTAGGCTGCAACATCGCCCGCAATCCAATTTGGGACAAGCCTCTAGACTATATTTCCACAGGTTTAATTAGGGCTGGTTTTGCCAATAAGCCGCCCGATATCAACGCTGTCTGGGAAGGACAATTTTCCGAAACTCAACTCCCTGTAAACAGTCCAGCTTTGTTGTTTTGGGTGCAAAGTTACGGAGTGCTCAAGGGCGATCGGGAACAATACAAATTATTTGCACCCAACGGCACAACCATCGCCGATCAGACCAATGAAATTAAAGCCCCCAGCCGTACTTGGTTGGGTTATGTCGGCAAAAGAAACAGTACAAATTCTCCTCTGATTCCGGGAGTTTGGCGGGCCGAATACCGGTTGATGCGAGGCGATCGAGTTTTGACAGAAGTCAAGCGAGAAGTTGAGTTGCGTTAGTCCGTTGACTGTTGACTGTTGACTGTTGTCACTAGGGAAAAGTAAAAAATATTAAAAATAGGACATTCTTCCGAAGATTATTTCAGCAGCCAGCCAAATAATTCTCCGACACTCAACCGCAGTTCGCTAGCGAAGGACGGCACAGGTAGCAGCATTTCGGGTTCATCAAATACTGCTGTCTGTTGCTGGGGAACATAAACAAAAACGCATTGTTCGTCGGGATCGATCAGCCAGCCCATTTGAGTTTGATGATTTAAGCAGTGCAGAATATTTTTAGTAACTTTAGTTTGACTTTGGTCAGGCGACAAAATCTCAATTGTCCAATCAGGAGCTATGGGAAAGACATTAGCAATTTCGCCGTTATCATCGGCGGGAATTCTGTTCCAGACAAATACTGAAACATCAGGCACTGTTGACCTTCCGCCAAAGGTACACCGGAGTTCAGGAAATGCTCGTGCAACTTTTTTTGGTTTTAATATAGTGTTAATGAAAATAATTAGTTCACATTGAGTCGCACTGTGTTTCCCTTGTGGCATTGGCTTCTGAATAATTTGATTATCAATGTATTCGCTGGCCGGTTTGGTTTCGGGTAGTTGGAGAAACTCTTCTAAAGTTAAGGATTTTAATCTTGTTTGTACCATTTTAAGTTCACCTCTAATGAAGTAGATCTTTTAGCAGCAGTCTAGTAATCAGGCAAATTGTTCCAAGCTTGAGCCACAATGTCGCTCAGCCATAGCCTCTGAGCAAAATCGAGCAGATTGTCGTCGGCTAGTACCTCAGCCTTCAATTCATCCAAAGACTGAGATCGCGATCGAGCTATTTGAATCACACCCGCGATCGCCGACGCCACCAATTCTTCATTCAGCGGCTGCTGCCGCAAAGCAATCATTTCTTGAGGATTCGTAGGAATGGGATAATTCATAGGAGTGCATACCGAAGGGAGTAGATGTTCAGCCGCTGTGGGGCTTCCGGCGAATCAGCTAAAAATCTGAGAACACTGTAAACTTATTTAAAACTAAATAAGTATTCGGGAGTATAGCCTACTTTGCTCCCTTGTCAACTCCCCCATCTTTATTAATTTATTCAGAATTGAGAGCCTAATCATGCAAGAAATTCTTTATCTAGAAGTTCCGACACCGGATACAGCAGCAGTCTGCACTTGGTTGCAGCACGAATTCGATCCCGGAATGGGAGAAAAAATTATTACTGCTGACGGCTTTCGCCTGCTTTCACCAGCCACAACAGCCGAGGTTCAGAAGTCTGGAACTCAAAATGCCAATCCAAAACCCGCCTTGGCTGACACCAATTCAGGAAACCAAAATTGGCGATCGACAGAACTTTCCACCTTTGTCTGGTCACTGCAACGCACCACTTATTTAAAAGTCTTTCGTCTAGAAGAGGCGCCTGCGGGAGAAAAAAAGTTCCTGGAAGCTCTGAATCTTGCTGTAAGAAACAAGTTTCCCGATCGCTACCGGGAACCCCCTGTCATAGACCTCTCCAAGCAGTCAATTTTTGAGGCTCTTGCCCCCTATTACCCCTTGACCGTCAAATACTTCCAAAAAATGCCTAATGGCGAATATGACCTCAAGCGCGTCTACTGGTGGGAACAGCGTTGGCGCGAAGGCACTCGCAATCCTCAAACGCCAAAACAAGTAGTGTTTTTGAAGGAAGAGGGTTCGGCAACGGATTCTGTAACGGATTTAACGGATGTAACCGATGTTAAGAAGAAGGTAAAAAGTACAGTTTCGGTGTCTGATTCTGGCGATACTTTTTACGACTTAATTTATATTGGCGGGGCCTTGGGAGTGATTCACGCCGCAGTCATGGCGAGATTGGGCTACCGGGTGCTGCTAGTTGAGCGAATGCCTTTCGGGCGGATGAATCGCGAGTGGAATATTTCGCGGGACGAAATTCAAAGCTTAATTGATTTGGGTTTATTTACTGCTGCAGAAATCGAAACTTTGATTGCCAGAGAATACAAAGATGGCTACAACAAGTTTTTTGATGCTAACAATCCGTTCGTGGCTAAAGCGCCTGTTCTGCACACACCAAAGGTACTCAATGTAGCTTTGGACGGAGAGAAATTGCTGAATTTAGCGGGAGTTAAGCTAACAGAAGCTGGTGGAGAAATCTGGGACGAAACTGAGTTTATCAGAGCAGATGTTGAAGCAGAAAAAGTAGTAGTTCAGGGCCGCCACTTGCCGACAAAAGCCGATCGCACTGCATTAGGACGGCTGCTGGTGGATGCAATGGGGTCGGCTTCTCCCATCGCTTGGCAATTGAACGAAGGGCGGACTTTTGACAGCGTTTGTCCGACAGTGGGAGCAGTCATCGACGGAGGATTTGAGCCGGGAATATGGGATTCCGATTACGGGGATGTACTCCACACTCACGGGGACATTTCCCGCGGACGCCAGCTCATTTGGGAGTTGTTTCCCGGCGCCGGCACAGAACTGACAGTTTATCTATTTCACTACCACCAAGTACATCCAGAGAACCCCGGTTCTTTGCTGGAAATGTACGAGGATTTTTTCGCAATTTTACCGGAATACCGTCGCTGCGATGTCGATAAATTGGTGTGGAAAAAACCGACCTTTGGTTATATTCCGGGGCATTTTAGCAGCAACAGCAGCGATCGCTCCGTGGCGATCGATCGCCTAGTCTCGATCGGCGACGCAGCATCCTTGCAATCTCCCCTCGTTTTCACAGGCTTCGGCTCTCTTGTCCGCAATCTTTTCCGCTTAACAGACCTGTTGGATACAGCATTAAAGCACAATTTGTTGACGGCAAATCACTTAAACCAAATTCGCGCCTACCAGAGCAATATTTCAGTAACTTGGCTATTTTCTAAAGGCATGATGGTTCCTACCGGCAGCAGTTTGCCACCCCAAAGAATTAATTCAATGCTCAATACCTTTTTCGGTATTTTGGCAGCACAAAAACTCGCCGTCGCCGAAACTTTTATTAAAGATAGAACCGACTGGCTAACTTTCAATCGACTGGCGATCGAAGCAGCCGGAAAAAACCCTTCTCTCCTTTTGTGGATTTTAGATTTTGTCACCTTGGGGGATATTTGGCGCTGGCTGGGAAGTTACTTGAATTTTACTCTGCTGGCTTTGGCCAGTTTGCTATTCGGATGGCTTCCCAGTTTCGCCCGCAGGGTACAACCTTGGTTGGAACCCCGGTATCCGGGTGTTTGGCTGTGGCTGTTGGCTACCAGCTATGCTCTCACCTATGGCATGGGAAAGGGGAGAAAAGAGTGTTGAGTTTTGACTTTTAACTCAAAACTAGCAACTTCAGTTCGCTATCGAAAACTCGGCAATTCAATTTCAGCTAGCGATCGACGTTTTTTAGAAGCCCGCAGCGGACTGGCAATCAAGCTCAGCCAGTCTGGTTGGGCGACTGCTGTAGGTTTTGCCACACTCGATCGCACTTCTTGAATGCCAAAGGTTTCAACAGAGTTCAAAATTTGAAAAGCCCTAGCCAATTCTTGAGCCTCCTCTTTGGTAGCAGTTTCCGGTTCAGACTCAGCCATCGGCAGTTCAGGTTCCGCAACCAGTTCGGCCAACTCAGGTGCCGGCTCATCAGGTTGGTAGGTTTCGCTCTTGTGCAATTGAATGCCGGATACTTCGGCTAATTTGTTGAGTTCTAGAGGGGCTGGGGATTCAGGCTCGATCGCCTCAACAGCAGCAGCTACCTCTGGAAGCTCTTCTGATTCCGACCAAGGTTGGACAGGGGAAGCGTTGAAGGCTGGCGGCACCGGCATCTGAGAGCTTTTGACCGCCGCGAGCAAAGATTCTAATTGTGCGCTGGCGGTGTCGAGATTATTGTCAGGCGGCTCGATCCTCGGCGACTTTACCTGCGGCCTGTCCAAACTTCTTTCCAAGGCAGCTTTGAATTGCAGAGTGTGGCGCTGCTGGCGCTGCAAGCGGGCTCGCAATTCCCTGCAAATATTTTCTGTGGCTACTAACTGGTGTAACTGTTCGTTGTAGCGCTGCACAGTAGACGCACATTCTCGCTCAACAGTCGCTAGCCTGACTTGGCTGGTTGCCAACTGATTTCTTAAACTTTCGACTAAAATTTCTTGACTTTGGAGGGTTTGATGGGAAACTTCCACTTTGCCAAACAGCCGCGTCAATTGTTCTTGAGCATTTTCGAGTTCTGCAGTCCGCTGTTCTAGCAAAGTTTCGCGATTCTGCAAGGTTTTTTGGGACTCTTCGAGAGCTGTTTCTAGCTGGGCGATGCGCTGTAAAAGGTCGCGGTTGCATTCGTGCAGCGCTTGCATAAGGGTGACTGGGGTCGATCCTTTGCCCTTGGCCTGTTCGGCATTCCCAAGCATATTTTTTAGATTGTCTGAAATCGGGGGCGAGCCCGCCTCAGTCGGCTGTGTCGGAGATTGCGAATTTTTTGTTTCCGGTTTTGTGGGAATTGCATCTACGCTGATGGCGTTGGGAAAATCTACTGTTTGCCAGTCTTCTTCTGGCTGTTGGGGAACGGTTGCGGGAGTGTCTGTCTCATCGGGGGCGATCGGCTCAAAACCCCCAGTAGCAGCAAAATCTGAATGCAATGGTTCGGTATCGGATGGAACAGCAGGGTGCGGTTGGTGCTGATGGGCTCGAAGATCAGCTTCTGACATGGCTTTTTATCCCAATACTCACAGGGTCTCAGATACAGTCTATCCTTAGAGATTCTACAGAAGGAAGCCCCTAAGTGATAGTTTTGGCATTTTTCCGGTTTTTTGGGACAATAACCTCTGAATCGAGTTGCGCGATCGAACTACAACCAGAACTCACATTCAGGCGTAAGATGCGCCTGTAAGTTTTTCGCCCAGAGTCCTATCAAAATAATTTTTCCCGATCTCTAACGCACTGTTTCGGCATCCGGGCGATCCCTAAGCTTTAACAACTGCACAATGTTTGTCAATAATTGCTGGAACTTCTGCCGGTGCAATGCGGCTGTAGCGAGTTTTGTCCGGCATCACCACTATATTTGGGCCGGCTTTACACTGTTTGAGACATCCGGTTCCCTGTACTGTCACTTTGTCTTCTAAACCGCGCGCATTCAAAGCATTTTCTAAAGCTTTACAGACTCCTCCAGCGCCCCGCTTCTGGCAGTCTGATTTTTGACATACTAATATTTTGGTTTGGGTTTTTGCCGGAGCTTTTACAGTTTGAGCTGCTGTGGGAGAGGTTACTTGGGTTTTGCCGATCGCGCGATCGTCCGATGTCAATAACCCAATAGGTACATTGGTGGAGTCAAGGTGTTCGTGCGATCGATCATTTTGACCTTGAGCCAGCTTGAGGCTGCGAGCTTTAAGTTTTATTTTACCGTTTTTCAAATTGAGTTCTTTCTCACCTACAACTTGAACTCTCAACCCCGGTGTCAAAATAGGCGACAGAAATGCCCGCAATTCCTTGCAAAGTTTAACAAAATATTCTACTCCGCGATCGTTGCTAATTCGCAAATATTTAAGTTTACAGCCATCTTCAATAATCAGGGCGAGGATTTCTCCCTCTAAACTGAATTCAGAAACTTGCTTGCCAGACTTATACATTGTTATAACTCCTTTAAATCCGTTACATCCGTTACATCTTCTACATTGCTCGTTGCCGAACTTCCTTCTACCTTTACCCAATTTGCCAGCAGCATTCCAGCCACTGCACCAGTTCGCACCGAGGGGCACTGACTTGCCTCAACACGCTCATTAACTGAGCCGCTTGTTTAACAGTGTTGACTTTTGCCCGCAAAGGTTGGTCAACCGCACACCAGCAGGGAATTTCTAGTTCTTGCAAGCGTTTGTAAACTTGCCACCTATCTAGCCAACTAACTTGCACAATGTCACAAACTTCTAATTCTGGATCTGCTGGATTCATTTTTTAACAACAGTAATAATTTGCATTAATTTTTACCCTGACTGGTAGCGGGTAGAAGTTAAAAGCCAGATTTCAGCAGAACATCAAGGATTATCAAAAGCCCTTCCTGAAAAATTCTGCCTTTTGCCTTCTGCCTTCTGCCTTCAGAAGGTTCGCCCCCTTTTCAGGAAGCGTTCAGAACGAGGATCTTGTTCAAGCATAACCCAACTGCTAATAATTCTCAATAGGTTTACAAAAAAAAATTCCTACTCTATAAAATCTTCTACTATTGAGGCAGACTCTGCTTGACTGGTAAATTTACGGTGCTAGACTGACTCTATTGGCAACAAAACTGCCTATTGAGAGGAGAACACACATGACTGAGACTCAGAGTGCATTAAGACCGTTTGGCCACATAGCCGAAAACCCAGTTCTACTGGAACATTCAGTCACAGCACCGATTTGTGAAGGAATGAACGCGCTGCTGGCCAGTTTTCAGGCTCTATACCTGCAATATCAAAAACATCATTTTGTGGTGGAAGGGGCAGAATTCTACTCCTTGCACAAATTCTTTGAAGAAAGCTACGGAGAAGCTCAAGATAGCGTCCACGAGTTGGGCGAACGGTTAAACGGGTTGGGCGGCATACCAGCAGCTAGCTTTAGCAAGCTAGCTGAGTTGTGCTGTTTTGAGCCGGAAGCCGACGGCGTATATTCCTGCCGCCAAATGCTAGAACACGATTTAATTGCGGAGCAAGCTATCCTCGGTTTGCTGCGCCGTCAAGCAGGGCAAGCAGAAAGTTTGGGCGATCGAGCTACGCGCTACCTCTACGAAAAAATCCTGCTAAAAACAGAAGAGCGGGCTTATCACATTTCCCACTTCCTCGCCCCCGATACCTTAGTGCAGTTGAACTTGAACTAACAATTCTTCTTCTCCCTCTTCCTTAGCACACGTGGCACCGGCGTCTCGCCTGTGAATTTTGACAGTTCATTATCTTAGATCGAAAAAAAAGCGAGCAGTTTTGTGACTGCCCGCTTTTTTATACAAAGTGCGTTTATCCGCAGGGAATTAAGGCGCTAAAGCATTCCCGCGCAACAGACTACCAATGGTTTTCGCGGTAATCTTCATCTGCACGAAAGGATTAGCGGGTACCACTGTTTTATACAAGTAACTATCGAATGTGAGTTTCTGCACATCGCGATCGGCACACATTTCCACAAAAGCTTCGCGGGTAGCGTCGGAACGGTAGAACACGCGCTGCAAAATGTCAAGAACTTTGTAAGTAATGCCGTAGGCTTTATCCCACCGCTTCAGGTAAATCTTAATTTCCTCTTCAGTCGGAATGCGCGCGCCTTTATTGGAAATCTCCACAATAGTTTCGGCGCACATCCGGCCAGACTTGGCGGCAAAATAGATACCTTCGCCAGAAGACTTGGTAACGTAACCTGCAGCATCGCCTACGAGAGCAACTCGGCCGACAACCCGGCGGGGACGCGGATGTTCCGGGATGGGGTGAGCTTCCACTTTAATAATCTCACCGCCCATCAGTTTTTTGGCAGCGCGGGCGCGGATGCCTGCTTGCAGCTTTTTGATACTGGCTTGATTGACTTTCATCGTGCCGGTGCCGACGGCTACGTGGTCGTATTTGGGGAACACCCAAGCGTAGAAGTCGGTAGATACGTCATCGCCGACGTACATTTCGGCTAAGTCGTGGTAGTAAGCCATTTTATCTTCCGGCAGGCGGATGCGCTCTTGGAAGGCGATCGCATAATTGTAGTCGCCAGCGTCGATCGCCTTTGCTACGCGGGAGTTGGCGCCGTCAGCCCCGATTACCAAATCCACCTTCAGAGTTTTCTGAATTCCCATTGCACTGCCGTCGGAGTGGTCGGCATAGTGGAGAGTATAGGGGTCTGTATTATTGCCGGGAATTTCTAATTTGTGAACGGTGCCGTTAATTAGTTTTGCACCCAAGGAAGCGGCGCGATCGCGCATGAAGCCATCGAGCACTTCGCGGCGGCACATACCGATGTATTCGTGGGCGTTTTCAATATTGATGTCCACCTCGACGTTGGAGGGGGAGATCATTTTCATTTTTCTGACTTGGCGGTCAATAATACTTTGCGGCAAGTCAAATTCGCTGACCATGCACAGGGGAATCGCCCCACCGCAGGGTTTGGCGTTGTCTAATTTACGCTCGAATAGGTATGTTTCGATGCCTGCTTTTACCAATGTTTCGGCGGCGGAAGAACCCGCAGGGCCTGAACCTACTACTGCAACCCTTAGTGTCAAAGCTTTTCTCTCCAGTTTTTTTCTATAGGCATTACTCAGGTGTGATGGTATCACGGACTTGGGATGCGGTGGCGTGAAGCAGGGGAGATTTCAATGAAATGAAACAGAGCTTAACAGTTCGATACGAAAATCGGGTTTCCGGCAGTAGGTGCGATCGAATATCTTAAATCTTTCAGTGTAGATGAAGGTGGATGGACGGTGATGTGCGATCGAACATTTTGCACCCTCCGTCAAACCACTGTAGGGGCGGGTTCGCCAACCATCAGTGCCTAAAACTAATAATCTCGTAAACCCGCCCCGACCTCGCCGATCGCGGTTAATCAACCGGACTTGATATGATGTTCGATCGGGATACTCGGTGAGAACTGAGATGTTGCACCAATGTCAATTGGGGGTTTTTAGTGGGGTGGGGCGGGTTTATTTTAATTGTTGGTGAGAGTTAGAGATGGTTGGTGAACCCGCCCCTACTTTACCCGAATGGTGCAACATTTTACTTAGAAGCATTCCAATAAGTTACATTAAAGTTACTTGCAGTTATATCTAAAATTCTTATGCTCGGTAATTTTCAACAAAGCAACCTGCGGATTGAGCTTGAAGCTTCCGAAACAGCGATTAGAGACAGCTTGTTGCGTCCGAGTCAATTGCAGCAGTGGCTGTGGCCGCAGCAGTTGTCTAGCGGTTTGCCAGAAGAATTTGCTCAAGGTTTGACCTTTACAAGTTGGCTAGGCCCCGTGGCAGTTCAGCATCACGTTGATATTGTTGAGCACAATTGTCTGCGGCTGTTATTGAGTCAGGGAATTGACGGATTTCACGAGTGGTATTGGGGCGATGGTTGGGTGCAGTCTCGGTTGGAAGGAGTTTCGCTGCTGCCTCTGAATTTGGGGCAAACTGCTAGTTTACTTCGGCTGCGGGAGTTTGTAGCCGGGAAGGGTAAGCGGAAGTAGATCAATGACTCTCCAAAATCATGAGAACAAAGTCTGGTAGTCCTGCATACCAACGAAAAATCCTAAACATTTTTAGGGGTAAAGAAACTTTGTAATCATGGATAAAATACCAGAAGATACTCACATGATTGGATATCTTTATAGATAGATGAAAACAAAGTCTTTCTTGCCAAACGAGATATCCTTTGCTGAAGGGTGTTATTGAATCTTTCCATATCAGAAGTTTTGCCAGTATCTTCCCCCAGAGATTTGTGTCGCTGGGGATTTTTTTTTGAGCCTGCCCAAAAATCTGTATAATAGACGGCACATTGTCTGTCCACTACTGGGAGGGAATCCCAAAAACCTTTAGCACCCATTTCAACTCGACTTCCTATATACACCCCTAGAATTTCTTTGCTTAAGGCATCAATTGGCCCGCTCTTTCCAGTGCTTGTTCCCCTTATTTCCTAAAAACGACTACATTTCATCACATTGGATCGTTAGCTTGCCTGGTTTTTTTGACTTTACTTGAACTTTCCGGGGGACTCATGCTAATTGTTGAAAAACAAGTATTGGAACCAGCGGGGGGACACCCTCGTGAATTTGACAATCGCCACTCAAGATATTTTTTCTAATAAAAGCCGATCGCTCAATTTTTTGTTTCTTCTGAAATCCTTTGATGTCTGGGGTTTTAAACAAACTGCCTGTGACAATATATACATTCAAAATTTTGCTTAGCGCTGGGGGTGGGACAATTTTTAACGATGTTTGGATAACCGAAACGGTGACAATTCATGGAGTTGAGAATTAACAAGGCTTAGGTACGTCGCATGATAACTCCTTACCCTTACTATGCCAGACAACCTGAAAGCCACTTCGCTGCCGAAAAACTAAGAGTGTGTTATAAAAACATAATTTGTTCCTTTCTAAAGCGCTATTCTCGATACAACGAACCCGGTGTGTTTTGACTTCGCGTTAATTATTACAAGAAAAATAAATATGCTCTCCATTCCAGGCATTGCCGTCCAGAAGCTGCTTTACGAAAGTGCTAACTCTCTGGTTTACCGGGCCCTTCGGGAAGCGGATCGCCAACCGCTCATCCTCAAACTTCTCAAAGAGAGCTACCCGACACCTCAAGAATTGCTACGCTACCGCACCGAATACCGCATCACCAGAGAGCTGAAAGAGGCGGGAGTCGTGCAAGTTTATGACTTGCAAAAATACCAAAACAGCCTGGTGATTTTTGTGGAGGACTTTGGCGGGGAATCCTTGAAAATATGGATGCAGCAGCGAAAGTTTAGCCTCAAGGAATTTCTGCAAATTGCGATCGCTGCCACTGAAACTTTAGGGCAAATTCACAGCACCAATATTATACACAAAGATATTAACCCTTCTAATATAGTATTCAATCCAGCGACCGGACAGCTCAAAATTATCGACTTTGGCATTTCCACTCAGCTAACGCGAGAAATGCCAACCCTGAAAAACCCCAACATTTTAGAAGGAACCCTCGCTTACATCTCGCCGGAACAAACTGGTAGGATGAATCGCTCTATCGATTACCGCACTGACTTTTACTCACTCGGTGTCACCTTCTACGAATTGCTGACAGGAAAACTCCCTTTTGAAACAGAAGACGCTTTAGAGCTAGTTCACTGCCACATTGCCAGACAACCAGTTTCCCCGCACGAAATCGATCCACAAATTCCCCTAATTCTCTCGCAAATTGTCAGCAAGCTGATGGCAAAAAATGCGGAAAATCGCTATCAAACTGCATTGGGTCTTAAGCAGGACTTAGAAATCTGTCTGGTTCAATTACAAGAAACCGATAGCATAGAAGAATTTGACTTGGGAACGCTGGATCTTACAGACCATTTCCTGATTCCCGAAAAGTTATACGGCAGAGAAACTGAAGTTGATAATTTATTAAAAGCCTTTGAAAGAGTTCGTAATGCTAGTGCCGAAATGATGCTAGTAGCTGGCTTTTCTGGGATTGGTAAAACCGCAGTAGTTAATGAAGTTCACAAGCCGATCGCCCGACAGCGTGGCTATTTTATCAAAGGCAAATACGACCAATTTCAACGCAATATTCCCTTTAGTGCATTTGTGCAAGCATTTCGGGAATTGATGGGGCAATTATTATCAGAAAGTGACGCTCAGTTACACAGATGGAAAACCATGATTCTCACCGCAGTAGGCGAGAGTGGGCAAGTCTTGATTGACGTAATTCCTGAATTAGAACACATCATTGGCGCTCAACCTCCTGCACTAGAATTGTCCGGGAGTGCCGCCCAAAATCGCTTCAATCTGCTGATGCAGAAATTTGTGCAAGTATTTACCACCGCCGAACATCCCTTAGTGATGTTTCTGGACGATTTGCAGTGGGCAGATTCCGCATCTTTGAAGTTATTACAACTGTTGATGGAAGATACGGGCCATCTGTTAGTATTGGGTGCTTATCGGGATAATGAGGTATCACCGGCTCATCCGTTTATGTTGACTGTGGATGAGATTGTGAAGTCTGGGGCAGTGGTGAATACGATTACCCTGCAACCGTTGAGTTTAGCAGATCTAAATCAGTTGGTAGCAGATACGCTGATTTGCGATTTATCTTTAGCCGGGCCCCTGACAGAATTGGTTTATCAAAAAACTCAAGGAAATCCATTTTTCTCGACTCAATTCCTCAAAGCGTTGCATGAAGATGGTCAAATTATTTTTAACCCTCCTCAATCCCCCACCCCCCTTTCATCCCCCCTTACCAAGGGGGGACAGAGGGGGGTACAAGGGGGGTGGCAGTGCGATATTAATCAAGTTAAATTTGCCGACGCCTCGGATGTGGTGGAGTTTATGGCGGCGCAATTGCAAAAGTTGCCTGCCGAAACTCAGGATGCCCTCAAACTGGCGGCTTGCATTGGGGCGCAGTTTGATTTAGAGACATTGGCAATAGTCAGCGAAGAATTACCAGAACAAACGGAATCAACGCTGTGGAAAGCCTTGCAAGAAGGACTCATTTTAGTGCTTTCAGAAGGCTATAACTTCATTCAAGCAGATGCTCAATCCCCAAATCAGTCTGTTGCTAATCCCACTTATAAGTTTCTGCACGATCGCGTCCAGCAAGCGGCTTATTCATTGATTCCCGACGAGCAAAAACAAGCCACTCATCTGAAAATAGGACAGTTAGTGCTACAAAGTTCTTCTGAGATAGAAATCGAAGAAAAAATATTTGATATTGTGGGGCATTTAAATCAAGGAATTGAGTTAATCAATCAATTAAGTGAACGCTCAGCCTTAGCCCTACTCAACTTAGAAGCTGGACGTAAAGCTAGAAATTCTACCGCCTACGCTGCGGCTAATATCTATCTACAAACGGGAATTGAGTTACTGACAGCAAACTGCTGGCAAAGTCAATATGAATTGGCGCTAAATCTTTATGTTGCTGCTGCTGAAATTGCCTATTTGAATGGTGACTTTGATGGTATGGAACAGATGGCAGCACTGGTTTTGCAAGAAGCTCAAACAATTTTAGATCGAGTTAAAATTTACGAAATTAAAATTGCCGCTCAGACAGCTCAGAGCAAGGTGTTAGAAACGATCGCAGTAGCAAGAGAGGCACTCTTACAATTGGGGATTGAACTCCCTGCCGAACCTGATGAAGCCAAGATTGGCAAAGCGCTACAAGCCCTTGCGGCTCTCCTCGGCGGCAGAAAGATTGAGGAATTGGTTGATCTACCTGTGATGACAAATCCACAGACTCAGGCAGCTATGCAATTGTCTGGTATGTTGTTTCCACCCATTTTCCAGGGAATGCCCGGTTTGCTGCCCCTGCTGAGCTCCACGATGGTGAGTTTATCACTCTCCTTTGGAAATGCGCCCCCATCGACGGTGGGTTATGCGATGCACGGGATGGTTTTCTGTGCCTTTTTACAAGAGGTGGAAACGGGCTATGGCTTTGGGCAATTGGCACTTTCATTGCTGGATAGGTTGAATGTACCCGAATTAAAGTCCACAGTTCTACTTTTGTTTGGTGGCTGGATTCAGCATCGCCAAGAATCTCTTTTGGCAACGATACCGACGCTGAAAGAGGGCTATAGGTTTGGTATGGAAACCGGCGACTTTGTAGATGCTGGCTACAACATATATATTTGCTTTTATACTCATTTATTCGCTGGTGTAGAACTAGACACTTGGGAACAAGAAATAGCAGGTTACAGGGCTGTCATGGCGCAGTTGAAACAATATTCTGCTCAGATTTATTTGGATATGATTCAGCAGACGGTGCAAAACTTGAGGGACACCCATACTCGGCCGGATTTGTTAATAGGCTCTGCCTACGATGAAACGGTGATGATTCCCAAGCACTATCAGGATAATGAATTTACGGCGATCGCCTGTGCCTGCATCTTCAAACTGCTGCTTGCTTACTGCTATGGCAATTATACGGCTGCCCTAGACCATATTTCCCAAGTCAAACAGTATTTGATGGGAGTATCTGGATCGGCTTTTGTTCCCATTTTTCATTTTTATGCTGCCCTGACGCACCTGGCACTTTTTCCCACACAGCCAGCAATTGAGCAAACTGAAATTCTTGGCTTAGTGGAAACCCATCAAAGCACGCTGCAACAGTGGGCGCAAAATGCTCCGATGAATTATCTGCATAAATGGTATTTAGTGGAAGCAGAACGCTATCGAGTTTTGGGCAATAAAGCTGAGGCGATTGAAATGTACGATCGCGCAATTTCGGGAGCCAAAGAAAACAAATATGTTAATGACGAAGCCCTGGCAAACGAACTAGCAGCCAAATTCTACTCGGAATGGGGCAAAACAAAAGTTGCTCAAGCCTACATATTTGAGGCGTATTATTGTTATGTTGAATGGGGAGCCACTGCTAAGGTAACGGATTTAGAAACGCGATATCCTCACTTATTCGCGGTAACTCAACCGGGAAGGAAAAACACTCAAACTACCGTAGCAATGACAACGACTGGTTCGGGAAATCACCTAGATATTGCCGCAGTCATGAAGGCTTCTCAGGCGATTTCTGGAGAAATTATGCTAGATAAGCTACTGTCTAGCTTGATGAAAATTTTGATGGAAAATGCAGGGGCGCAACGAGGCTATCTAATTTTGTTAAGCCAGGGACAACTGTTCATTGAAGCTGAAGGAACCATCAATGAGGAACTCGTCACTGTGTTGCAGTCAATCCCCGTTGAAACCTGTCAAGAACTTTCTTCCGCAATTGTCAATTATGTGAGTCGCACTCAAGAAAGCGTGGTACTAGATGATGCTGCGCGATCGGGACAATTTACCAACGACGCCCACATCCGAAAGCATCAGCCCAAATCAATTTTATGTGTGCCACTGATTAACCAATCTCAAATCATTAGTATTGTTTACTTAGAAAATAATCTGACAGCGGGAGCTTTTACCCCTGAAAGAGTGGAACTATTAAAAGTATTATCTGGACAAGCAGCTATCTCGATTCAAAATTCTAAGCTTTATACAGAAGTACGCGAAAATGAAAGCAGGCTGGCTCAACTCAACAAAGCTTATGAGCGATTTATTCCCCATCAATTCCTCCAGTTTTTAAAGAAATCAAGCATTATTGATGTGGAATTGGGCGACCAAGTGCAGTTAGAAATGTCGGTGTTGTTTTCCGACATTCGCGACTTCACCACGCTTTCGGAAACTATGACGCCGGAGGATAATTTCAAATTTATAAATTCTTATCTTTCTCGCATGGAACCAGTCATTAATGAAAATCACGGGTTTATCGACAAATATATTGGCGATGCGATTATGGCGCTGTTTAGCGGCGAGGCGGATAATGCGGTGAAAGCGGGAATTGCTATGCTGCACCGTCTCGCTGAATACACTCAAAACCGCGCTAATTCGGGCTATGCGCCGATTCAGATTGGGATTGGGATTAATACGGGTTCTTTGATGCTGGGAACTGTGGGAGGACCAAATCGCATGGACGGGACGGTCATCAGCGATGCGGTGAATTTAGCTTCTCGTGTGGAAAGTTTGACAAAAAATTATGGGGTGTCGCTGTTAATTACGCAGCCCACTTATGGGCGCCTGAAAAATCCTTCCCAGTACGCAATCCGCACTCTCGATACGGTAAAAGTCAAGGGAAAATCTGAAGCTGTGACGATTTATGAGGTGTTTGATGCAGATTCACCAGAAATTAAACAGGCGAAGTTAGCTACGCTGGAATTGTTTGCAGAAGCTAGGGCACTTTACTCGGAAGGGAAGTTATTTGAAGCGGCGCGACTGTTTTCCGAGTGTTGGCGTCAGAATCAGGGCGATCGCGTTGCTAAAATTTACTGGGAACGCTGTGAGTCTGCATTGTTGACTCGCACAAAAATCAAAGACAGGCTACACAATTTACATTAAGCGGTTGCTATACCTGAAAATTACACCAAAAGTGCGATCGACTGTTGAGACACTCTACAAACTAGGCGATCGCGATCGGGGCTACCACAAAGTATTTGCAGGGTGCTACCGGAAAAACTAAACATTTGTTACAAAAACAAAAATTTTTCGTTTCTAACGCGCTATTGTATACAGAAAGCTGGTGCGTTTTGAGTTAGCTTTAATTTTTAGCAAAAAAAACCAATATGCTCTCGATTCCAGGCGTTGCCGTCCAGACACTTCTCTATGAAAGCGCCAACTCTCTGGTTTACCGGGCCATTCGGGAAGCAGATAAAGAGCCAATTATCCTCAAACTCCTCAAAGAAAGCTACCCCACACCTCAAGAATTGGTGCGCTACCGCACCGAATACCGCATCACCCAAGAGTTGAAAGAGGCGGGAGTCGTGCGAGTCTATGACTTGCAAAAATACCAAAATAGCCTCGTGATGTTTGTTGAGGACTTTGGCGGGGAATCCTTGACAATTTGGATGCAGCAGCGATCCTTTACTCTTGAAGAATTTTTACAAATTGCGATCGCCACAACTGAAATTTTAGGGCAAATTCACAGCGCCAACATCATCCACAAAGATATTAATCCCTCAAATATTGTTTACAACCCGGAAACAGAACAATTAAAAATTATTGATTTTGGCATATCCACTCAGCTAACGCGAGAAACGCCCACCCTGAAAAACCCCAACATTTTAGAAGGCACATTAGCGTATATTTCACCAGAACAAACGGGGAGAATGAATCGCACTCTCGATTACCGTACTGACTTTTACTCCCTCGGTGTCACCTTCTACGAATTGTTGACAGGAAAACTACCTTTCGAGACTGAAGATACTTTAGAACTTGTTCACTGCCACATTGCTAGACAGCCAGTTCCTCCGCACGAAATAGAGCCAAAAATTCCCCTAATTGTGTCTCAACTTGTCAGTAAACTGATGGCGAAGAACGCAGAAAACCGCTATCAAACAGCCGGGGGGCTAAAGCATGATTTAGAAATGTGTCTGCTTCAATTACAACAAACCGATAGCATAGAAGAATTTGACTTGGGAAAGCGAGATATTACAGACCGTTTCCTGATACCCGAAAAGTTATACGGCCGGGAAAGTGAAGTTGATAATCTATTAGCTGCTTTTGAACGGATTGCATCAAGACGATCGCCCCAGCCCCCCTTAATAAATGGGGCTTCATGTGACTCCGTTAGTAGGGGCGGTGCCCCCGTGCCCGCCCAGGGCGGGGGGGGATCGCATTTATCCGGCAGTGAAATGATGCTAGTAGCTGGATTTTCTGGGATTGGTAAAACCGCAGTAGTTAATGAAGTCCACAAGCCGATCGCCCGACAGCGTGGCTATTTTATCAAAGGCAAATACGACCAATTTCAACGAAATATTCCCTTTAGTGCATTTGTGCAAGCATTTCGGGAATTGATGGGGCAATTATTATCAGAAAGTGACGCTCAGTTACACAGATGGAAAACCATGATTCTCACCGCAGTAGGCGAGAGTGGGCAAGTCTTGATTGACGTAATTCCTGAATTAGAACACATCATTGGCGCTCAAAGTCCTGCACTAGAATTGTCCGGGAGTGCCGCCCAAAATCGCTTCAATCTGCTGATGCAGAAATTTGTGCAAGTATTTACCACCGCCGAACATCCATTAGTGATATTTTTGGACGATTTGCAGTGGGCAGATTCCGCATCTTTGAAGTTATTACAACTGTTGATGGAAGATACGGGCCATCTGTTAGTATTGGGTGCTTATCGGGATAATGAGGTATCACCGACTCATCCGTTTATGTTGACAGTGGATGAGATTGTGAAGTCTGGGGCAGTAGTGAATACGATTACCTTGCAACCGTTGAGTTTAGCAGATCTCAATCAGTTGGTAGCAGATACGCTGATTTGTAATTTATCCTTTGCCGGGCCATTGACAGAATTGGTTTATCAAAAAACCCAAGGTAATCCCTTTTTCTCGACTCAATTCCTCAAGTCGCTGTATGAAGATGGTCAAATTATCTTTGACCCCCCTGTGTCCCCCCTTACTAAGGGGGGAAGTAAAGGGGGGTGGCAGTGCGATATTGCTCAAGCTAGACTTACCCACGCCTCGGATGTGGTGGAGTTTATGGCGGCGCAATTGCAGAAGTTGCCGAAAGAAACTCAGAATGTTCTCAAGTTGGCGGCTTGCATTGGGGCACAGTTTGATTTAGAGACATTGGCAATAGTCAGCGAAGAATTACCCGAAGAAACGGAATCAGCACTCTGGAAAGCCTTGCAAGAAGGACTTATTATACTGATCAAAGAAGGCTATAACTTCCTTCAAACAGATGCTCAATCCCCTACTGAGTCTGTGGCTAACCCAATTTATAAGTTCCTGCACGATCGCGTCCAGCAAGCAGCTTATTCCCTAATACCCGAAAACAAAAAAAAAGCTACTCATCTCAAAATTGGACAGTTACTCCTACACAAATATTCGGACATAGAAAGAGAAGAAAAACTCTTTGATATTGTGGGGCATTTAAATCAAGGAATTGAGTTAATCAATCAATTAAGCGAACGAGAAGCCTTAGCCCTACTCAACTTAGAAGCGGGAGGTAAGGCCAGAAATTCTACCGCCTACGCAGCCGCAATGGTCTATCTGCAAACAGGGATTGATCTACTAACAGCCAACTGCTGGCTTCTTCAGTATGAATTGACCCTGAATCTCTATGTTGCTGCTACCGAAGCTGCCTATTTGAATGCTGACTTTGAGGGTATGGAACAGATGGCAGCATTGGTATTGCAAGAAGCTAAGACGATTTTAGACAAAATTAAAATTTACGAAATTCAAATCGCTACTCATGCAGCCCAGGGCAAGATGTTGGAGGCGATCGCAGTGGGTAGAGATGCACTCTTGCAATTAGGAGTTGAACTGCCTCCCGAACCTGACGAAGCTTTGATTAACAAAGCTCTACAAACCCTTGCCAGTCAACTCCAGGGAAGAAGGGTAGAAGAATTGATTAACCTGCCTGTGATGACCGATCTTCATACTCAGGCAACTATGCAACTGTTAGGAATGTTAATTTCACCCATTTACCAGGGACTGCCAGAATTACTACCACTGCTTAGCTCGACAATGGTGAGTTTATCGCTCTCTTTTGGAAATGCACCGGCATCAAGCGAGGGGTATGGAATTCACGGTATAGTGTTGTGTAGTTTTTTGAAACAAGTAGAAACTGGCTATGCCTTTGGCAAATTAGCACTCTCATTGCTCGAACACTTTAATATTCAGGAATTCAAGCCCGTCATTTTAGTTCTGTTTGGGGCCATGATTCAGCATCATCAGGAAGCTATGAGAGCAGCGATATCAACGCTGAAAGAGGGCTATACGGCTAGCATAGAAACTGGCGATTTTCTACACGCTGGCAACAACCTAGGTTTTTACTTTCATACCAACTTTTTCAGTGGGGTAGAACTGGATACCTGGGAACCCGAAATAGCAGCTTACAGTGCTGTCATGGCGCAGGTAAAGCAATATTCTGCTCAGGTTTATTTAGATATGACGCAGCAGATGGTGTTGAACTTGAGGGAAGACGGGATTCTGTCGGATTGCTTAATCGGCTCTGCCTACGATGAAACGGTGATGATTCCTAAACACCATGAGGTTAATGAATTCACGGCGATCGCTACTGCCTACATCTACAAACTGCTGCTTGCTTACTGCTATGGCAATTACACGGCTGCGATCGATTACATTGCTCAAGCCAAACAGTATTTAATGGCAGTATCGGGATTAGTTCTTGTTCCCATTTTCCATTTCTATGCAGCTCTGACACACTTGGCACTCTTCCCCACACAGCCAGCAATTGAGCAAACAGAAATTCTTGGCTTAGTAGAAATTGATCGAACCACCCTCGAAGAGTGGGCGCAAAATGCTCCGATGAATTATCTGCATAAATGGTATTTAGTTGAGGCAGAACGGCAACGGGTGTTGGGTAATAAAGCTGAGGCGATTGAAATGTACGATCGCGCCATCTCCCTCGCTAAAGAAAATCAATTTCTCAACGAAGAAGCCCTTGCCAACGAACTCGCAGCCAAATTTTACCTAGAATGGGATAAAGAAAAATTGGCTCAACTCTACATGATTGAGGCGTATTATTGTTATATCCAATGGGGATCTACTGCTAAAATAAAAGATTTAGAAAGGCGATACTCCCCCTTATTAAAACCTATTCAGGTGGGAACAAAAAACACTAAAGCTAGCGCAAAAGTTACGACCACTGGTTTGGCTACTAACTTAGATATAACCACAGTAATGAAAGCAGCAACCGCAATTTCAGGTGAAATTTTGCTGGATAAACTACTGTCTAACTTGATGAAAATTTTGATTGAGAATGCGGGGGCGCAAAGAGGATATCTCATTTTATCAAACCAGGCAAAGCTATTAGTTGAAGCTGAAGGATCCATAAACTCCGAACTCGTCACCGTGTTGCAGTCAATCCCCGTTGAAACCTGTCAAGAACTTTCCTCCGCAATTGTCAATTATGTGAGTCGTACTCAAGAAAGCGTGGTACTTGATGATGCTGTCCGAGAGGGACAATTTACCAACGACCCCTACATCCGAAAAAATCAGCCCAAATCAATTTTATGCGTGCCGCTGATTAACCAATCTCAAATTATTAGTATTGTTTACCTAGAAAATAACCTAACAGCCGGAGCTTTTACCCCTGAAAGAGTCGAACTATTAAAACTGTTATCGGGACAAGCGGCTATCTCGATTCAAAATTCTCAACTCTATACAGAAATCCGCGAAAGTGAAAACAGGCTGACTCAATTTTTAGAAGCAATTCCAGTCGGGGTGTCAGTGCTGGATGCTTCTGGCAAACCTTACTATAATAATCGTGTTGCTATTCAATTATTAGGTAAAGGAGTTATTCCTAACGTCACCAGCGAACAAATATCCGAGGTTTATCAAGTGTATAAAGCTGGTACAGATCGGGAATATTCCTCTGCTGAATTGCCGATTGTGCGGGCGTTGAGGGGCGAAAGTGCCACCGCTGAGGATATGGAAATCCACCAAGGCAACAAGATTATTCCGATTGAGGCTTGGGGTACTCCCATCTATGATGAAAAGGACAATATTTCTTATGCAATTGTAGCCTTTCAAGATATCACGGATCGCAAAAAAGCGGAAACAGAGCGAATCAGATTTACCGCTGAACTGTTTCTACTCAACAAAGCTTATGAGCGCTTCGTTCCCAATCAATTCCTCCAGTTTTTAGAGAAATCAAGCATTATTGATGTGGAATTGGGCGACCAAGTGCAGTTAGAAATGTCGGTGTTGTTTTCCGACATTCGCGACTTCACCACGCTTTCGGAAACTATGACGCCGGAGGATAATTTCAAATTTATAAATTCTTATCTTTCTCGCATGGAACCAGTCATTAATGAAAATCACGGGTTTATCGACAAATATATTGGCGATGCGATTATGGCGCTGTTTAGCGGCGAGGCGGATAATGCGGTGAAAGCGGGAATTGCTATGCTGCACCGCCTCGCTGAATACAATGAATACTGCGCTAACGCTGGCTGTGCGACGATTCAGATTGGGATTGGGATTAATACGGGTTCTTTGATGCTGGGAACTGTGGGAGGACCAAATCGCATGGACGGGACGGTCATCAGCGATGCGGTGAATTTAGCTTCTCGTGTGGAAAGTTTGACAAAAAATTATGGGGTGGCGCTGTTAATTACGCAGCCCACTTATGGGCGCCTGAAAAATCCTTCCCAGTACGCAATCCGCACTCTCGATACGGTAAAAGTCAAGGGAAAATCTGAAGCTGTGACGATTTATGAGGTGTTTGATGCAGATTCACCAGAAATTAAACAGGCGAAGTTAGCTACGCTGGAATTGTTTGCAGAAGCTAGGGCACTTTACTCGGAAGGGAAGTTCTTTGAAGCGGCGCGGCTTTTTGAAGAGTGTTGGCGTCAGAATCAGGGCGATCGCGTTGCTAAAATTTACTGGGAACGCTGTGAGTCTGCATTGTTGACTCGCACAAAAATCAAAGACAGGCTACACAATTTACATTAGACCTATTGCAAAATAATTTTATGTCATAGTCAAAAGTTTTACCCCTTTTCTATGGCTGGGTGCAATCTTAGCTCAACGCACTGCTCATTAGCCGATTCATTCCACCTATCACCTAAATTCGACTCAACCTTTAAGCCGTCGGTACGGGCAGGCTAGACACAAAAAACCCCACAAAGAAGCATTATGGAGTCCTAGTTATTTTGCTGTTTCTGCTGGAGGTGCGTAAGAAAGAAGTTTTGAAGGAGTATATCAGAAATCAAGAAAAGCCGGCCACAGAAGAAGGGGCTTGCATCCCATTTTTTTGGTCAGTCCTTTCCTATTTAGTTTTTATTTTGCCTGCATTTTTTGCCGAATCTGCTCTCCGCGCCTAGCAGCAACTTGTGGCCAAGTCAACTCCAAAGCTCGCTGGCGGGCGGCGGCTCCCATTTTAGCGCGCAAATCAGGAGAATTAGATAGTTGGCGCAGTCCCTCCACCCAGGCGTCAGTATCGTAGGGAGGAAGAATTATGCCGTCAATGCCATCACGCACAACACCGCCTCCTCCCATCGGTGAAGCCAGAATAGGCAAACCATGACCCATCGCTTCATAGATGACGAGTGGGCTACCTTCCTCGAGACTGGGTAAGGCAAAAAAGTCAGCTTGGCGATAGGCAGAACTGTAGTCCAAAGCATAATCAAAGTGAACTACATCAGAACGTTCCAGCAAATGGCTGCAAGTTTGAGCGATCGCCGGTTCGAGTCTGCCAAAAATAGTCAGCTTTCCCTTAATCCCAGCTCGCTCCCAAGCCTGCAACAGTAGGTGAACCCCTTTGCGGACGCAGGCAAAGCCTAGGAAAAGGACGTTAACTTCCTCTGAAGGCGGTTTTTGGAATTGATAATTGGGGAAACGCTCTGGCGACCAACCTTCAGTGGTTAACAGCAGTTTTTCTTCAGGAACTCCGGCGTCTTGAAACGATTTTACTACTGCCGGACTGGGACAAAACAGGAAGTCAACTAGCTTGAGTTTTTGCTCTTCGTTCTTAATTGTTTCTGGGGTAATTGTGTGTTGAGGTTGCAATTCCAAGCGAGAGTAAGCATCGTCAAGGATACTCTTAGCTTGCCTTTGACAAGTATTAACTCGCTCCAAAAAAATCGGCTTACTCTGCTTGTTAACGCTCTTTACAGTATCTACTGAGAGACCGGGCCACAAGTAGGCAACATCAAAATTTTTGATATCTTTGAGAAAACGCTTCTCTGCCTTAATTTTGGGAGCACTATGGCTGCTGTAATACAGTTTTTTCAGCAATGACGGAATTGCTTCAACTATATTTGAGTAGCGACAGGAGCTATCGCAACTCGGGACAACCATGCGAGCCTTCAGCTCAGGGTTTTGCCATTGTTTGCACACTGAAAAAAATACGTGGCTGATGGCTCGGTCATTGCAATGGATTGGGAATAAAGCACTCAGTTTTAACATGGGATTCATCTTGAGTTAAGTAAAGTTTTTTTACTTGTTTCTAAACACGGATATAGAATAATCCGGCTCGGTTTAGAGACCAGTCTCGTTTGATTGAAAAGTAGATTCGGCAGTCTGACAGTGGTTGTATGCTGATAAGATAACATTTAAGTGAATTCACTGACAAGACCCTGAACCAAAAATTATGTAATTTTACTGTAAAGAATGAAACAGGAGCATCCAAAACGCACTAATAATTTTTCCCATATGTTTGGCGTCCTACTAAATAGGGTTTTCCAAGCGTTTTAGATAACGTGGTGATTTAAATGGCTGCTACACATACTCTCATCCCGGCTCTTACGCACTAAGATAACCGACCGGGTATTAAGCCGGATTTGCTAAGTAATACCACATATAAAAACAGAATACGGAGAACCTCAACTTCGCGCCTAGTTGTCGGGACTCTAAAAGCGATCGGATTTTATGTTTAATTAAAGCGAGCTCCCAATCATTACCCAATACGCTTGGGTTAAGGAATGAGAATTAAATAACTTCCACAAGATTGTGGGATGGGCGTCCCGCCCGTCATGAGTGGACGGGCGGGACGCCCATCCCACAATAACAATTAAAATTGTAAGT
>NZ_JAUBOR010000056.1:29794-31229 GCF_036700305.1 Microcoleus sp. Z1_A1 | reverse complement strand
AGATAAACACGAAGCCTGGTACAATCGGGGCATTGCACTGGGTAATTTAGGAAGATGGGAAGAAGCGATAGCCTCCTTCGACAAAGCCTTAGAATTCAAACCAGATGATGACGCAGCCTGGTACAATCGGGGCATTGCACTGGGTAATTTAGGAAGATGGGAAGAAGCGATAGCCTCCTACGACAAAGCCTTAGAATTCAAACCAGATTATCACGAAGCCTGGAACAATCGGGGCGTTGCACTGGGTATATTAGGCAGGTTGGAAGAAGCGATCGCCTCCTACGACAAAGCCTTAGAAATCAAACCAGATAAACACGCAGCCTGGTATAATCGGGGCATTGCACTGGGTAATTTAGGCAGATTGGAAGAAGCGATCGCCTCTTACGACAAAGCCTTAGAAATTAAACCAGATGACCACGCAGCCTGGTTTGATCGGGGCTATACACTGGATAATTTAGGAAGATTTAAAGATGCGATCGCCTCCTACGACAAAGCCTTAGAATTCAAACCAGATGATCACGAAGCCTGGAACAATCGGGGCATTGCACTGGGTAATTTAGGAAGATTGGAAGATGCGATCGCCTCCTACGACAAAGCCTTAGAATTCAAACCAGATGATCACGAAGCCTGGAACAATCGGGGCATTGCACTGGGTAATTTAGGAAGATTGGAAGATGCGATCGCCTCCTACGACAAAGCCTTAGAATTCAAACCAGATGATCACAAATCCTGGTACAATCGGGGCGTTGCACTGGATAATGTAGGCAGGCTTGAAGAAGCGATCGCCTCCTACGACAAAGCCTTAGAAATCAAACCAGATAAACACGAAGCCTGGTTCAATCGGGGCAATGCACTGGATGATTTAGGCAGGCATGAAGAAGCGATAGCCTCCTACGACAAAGCCTTAGAAATTAAACCAGATAAACACGAAGCCTGGACAAATCGGGGCGTTGCACTGCGTAATTTAGGCAGGCATGAAGATGCGATAGCCTCCTATGACAAAGCCTTAGAAATCAAACCAGATTATCACGTAGCCGGGTCTAATCGGGGTATTGCACTGGATGATTTAGGCAGGCTTGTTGAAGATGAAGATGCGATAGCCTCCTACGACAAAGCCTTAGAAATCAAACCAGATTATCACGAAGCCTGGTTGAGTCGGGGCCTTGCACTGGATAATTTAGGCAGGCTGGAAGATGCGATAGCCTCCTACGACAAAGCCTTAGAAATCAAACCAGATTATCACGAAGCCTGGTTCTATCGGGGCGTTGCACTGGGTATATTAGGCAGGCTTGAAGATGCGATCGCCTCCTACGACAAAGCCTTAGAAATCAAACCAGATTATCACGAAGCCTGGTTCAATCGGGGCGTTGCACTGGGTATATTAGGCAGGCTTGAAGATGCGATCGCCTCCTACGACAAAGCCTTAGAAATCAAA
>NZ_JAUBOR010000056.1:0-29694 GCF_036700305.1 Microcoleus sp. Z1_A1 | reverse complement strand
CCAGATTATCGCGAAGCCTGGTTCAATCGGGGAGTTGCACTGTATAATTTAGGCTGGCTAGAAGAGGCGATCGCCTCTTACGACAAAGCCTTAGAAATTAAACCAGATAATCACGAAGCCTGGAACAATCGGGGCTATGCACTGTATAATTTAGGCAGGTTGGAAGATGCGATAGCCTCCTACGACAAAGCCTTAAAATTCAAACCAGATGACCACGAAGCCTGGTACAATCGGGGCTGTGCACTGGGTAATTTAGGCAGGCTTGAAGATGCGATCGCCTCCTACGACAAAGCCTTAAAATTCAAACCAGATGATCACCAAGCATTTTATAATAAAGCTTGCTGTTATGGGTTACGCAGTCAAATTTACCAAGTAATTCAGAATTTGCAGCGTGCGATCGATCTGAATCCTGACGAATACCGAGAGATGGCAAAAACTGACTCGGATTTTGACAGCATTCGATCTGATATTCGGTTTCAAGCCTTGATTCAAGGATAGGGATTTGCCGCCCAAGTGGGGGCGGGTTTTTGAGATTGTTAGTTATTGGCAGAAATTGTTGGCGAACCCGCCCCTACAGCATCAAAAACACTATTCAATGAAGCTAGCAGACGCGATATGATGGATAATTAATAGTGAGGTAAAAGATGACTAAACTAAATGTAACTGTAACTAATGACAGATTTCCCGAACTCATCGCCCGCGTTGAGGATACTGGAGAACGAATTGTCATAGAACAGGAAGGAAGAGCGATCGCTGCTATCATTACTTATGCTGACCTAAAGCGACTGGAAGCACTAGAAGCTGCCCTAATTGACAAAGCAAAACTCGAAGAATATCAATGGCTAAAAGCTGCGATCGCAAATCCAGCCTTTGATTCTCTGAGAGACTCAGTGGAAGATATCTACACTTTAGCTGATGGCTTGCCCTTCCACGACCCTGAATGGATTAAAACAGTAGCAATCGAGCCTGATTTTGGTTCGATCCTAGACCCAGAAGAAGACATTTATACTATAGCTGACGGTAAACCATTCCATGACCAAGGGTAAGATTTTCCTAGTACCGTTTCCCTATGATGATTTATCGGCAAACAAACTGCGTCCTGTAGCTTGCTTGACTAACCCTTTGGGAGCGCGACGCCATGTTATTCTTGCTTATATTACAAGTCGCTTGCCCACAAATATACTGGAAACAGATATCGTATTAGAAGCTTCTCATCCCGACTTTCAGGCTTCGGGACTGCGGGTGCCATCTACTATCAGGCTGCATCAACTGGTAACTGTTTCTACAGTGGTTGTTCAGCGTGAGTTAGGTGAATTATCATTAAATACACAGGCTCAAATTGCACAAAAACTATGCGATTTTCTAAGTCTGTGATGGCCGATAGGTGACAATTAAACTTAAACGACTTATAGACTCTGACAAAAGAAACCGGGTTTTTACCGAATCTGTGAGTTGTAACGAACTATTGTTGTAAAAAACCCGGTTTCTGGCCACCCATGCGTAAGTCCTGAATTAGATACTTCTCGGAGACAACTACTATGCAAGTCACAACCGCAGAAATCATTTATCCTTCCAGCGACGGTCAACCAATGGCAGAAAGCACAATTCAATACGAATTAATTGTCAAAATCAAAGAAGGTTGCGAATCGCTGTTTAGAGATGACCCAAACGTTTTTGTAGCCGCCGATTTACTGTGGTATCCCGTTGAGGGGAAACCTGAAATTTCTCAAGCACCTGATACGATGGTGATATTTGGGAGGCCAAAGGGCGATCGCCCTTCCTACATACAACATCGAGAGGATAATATTGGCCCTCAAGTCGTCTTTGAGATTCGCTCCCACAACGACAGCAATACTAAAATGAATAAAAAACTTTCATTTTACCAGCGTCATGGGGTTGAGGAGTATTACCTTTACGATCCACAAATAAATGAACTGGAAGGTTGGCAAAGAATTGAGAGAGATTTAGAAGTTATTGAGCCTATGGAGGGATGGATTAGTCCGAGATTAGGTGTGCGATTTGAGTTGGTAGAAGATGGGTTAGAAATTTATCGACCTAATGGAGAAAAGTTTCTTTCCTATGCGGAATTAGAAGAAGAGAGGTTATTAGATCGTCAGCGCCTACAACAAGAGTCTCAAAGAGCCGAACAAGCCAATCAAAGAGCCGAACAAGCCAATCAAAGAGCCGAACAAGCAGATCAAAGGGCCGAACAAGCCAATCAAATTGCTCAACGTTTAGCAGCTAAATTGCGCGAATTGAACATCGATCCAGATAGCATTTAACCCCGAATAAATGCTCAGAAGCCCGGTTTGTTTGAAAAATGTCGTTTGTGGCGATCGCGGTTATTTGTGGTTTTAACGTAATCCTGTCAGCCCGATCGCCCTTTCCTCTTTTCTACGCAGTCAATCGATTTTGGATTTTAGATTTTAGATTTTAGATTTTAGCATTGACCCCACGGATAAATTCGGGGCCTTGTATCCTGGATGGTTTCGGTCAGCTCAAAAAAATAGTATTAATCTATACCTACCAATCCCAGCTCTAGAATTATAATAAAAAAAATTGAAAAAGTCCCCAAATTCCTGTAAAATTGCCATAAATAACCAAATAGGATCGATCGAAAGCACTCAAAGGCGAAAAAGATCGCATATAAAAAAGAAAAGAATCAATTAGACAGAAAATAATGAGGTGAAACCCCTTGCAAAAATTAGCCAGCATAGAAAAGCCGATCGACTCAGGGGAAAAATCCATAGCAGTCAACACCCAAAAGGCTCAAACCTGGTACGAACGCGGCAACGCCCTAGAAGCAATGGGACGCTTTCAAGCTGCGATCGAATCCTGGGAAGAAGCGATCGAACTTGAACCAACATTTTATGAAGCCTGGTACAACCAAGGCGTAGCCCTCAAAAAATTGGGCCAGCTAGAAGAAGCGATCGCAGCCTACAACCAATCCCTAAAAATCAAACCAAACAATCCCCAAGCGTGGTACAATCGAGCCAACGTTTTGCGGAAGCTCAATAGACTCTCAGAAGCGATCGCATCCTACGAAAAGGCGATCCAAGTCAAGCCCAGCTACCCCGAAGCTTGGACGAACCGCGGCAACACCCTCGTCAGCTTAGAAAAATTATCAGAAGCGATCGCATCCTACGAGAAAGCTATAGCAATCAAACCAGACTACTGCGAAGCTTGGTACAACAAAGCATTTGCCCTGAGAAAATCCGACCAAAATAAAGCCGCGATCGCCTCTTACGACAAAGCGATCGAACTTAAACCAAACTTGCCTCAAGCCTGGTACAACCGCGGCTTAGCCCTAGCCGATGAAAAACTCTACCCGGAAGCCGTCGCCTCCTACGACAAAACCCTGCAACTGCGGCCGAATTCCGCCGAAGCCTGGAACAAACGCGGCACGGCGATCGCACAAATGGGACAATTTGAATCAGCGATCGCATCCTGGGACAAAGCCATCGCACTCCACCCAAACGACAGCGAAACCTTTTACAACCGTGGCTTAGCCTTCGCCAACTTACAACGCTTTGATGAAGCAGTCGCCTCTTGGGACAAAACCGTAGAGTTGCAGCCAGACAACACCGAAGCCTGGTACAACCGCGCCATCGCCCTCAAAAAAATTCAACGATTTGCCGAAGCGATCGCCTCCTACGATAAAATCATCGCACTCACACCCGACGATCCAAACCTTTACTATCAAAAAGCTTGCATTTACGCCATGGAAAAAGAAGCAGGCGAGCTCACAAACAGCCCCGAACTTGTAGCTACCAGCATCCGGCTGGCGATCGAAAACTTATCCAAGGCGATCGAACTCAATCCGCATAAATACCGGAAATTGTGCAAAAATGACTCTAAATTGCGTACAATACGGGAAGAAGTGCGGTTTTTAGCTTGATTTCAGGGTAGCTATGATTGATGGATACGGATGCCGCACTGCAACCTTTGTAGGCAAAACAGCACCATAAACCCCCATCATGCAAACCCTAGACAAAACTCAAGCAAAATTCGCTCAACTGGCAGCCCACCTCAGAGAAGTTAACGACATCGAATCAGCCTCGTCGCTGCTGCATTGGGATCAATCAACTTATATGCCGGCCAAAGGTGCAAATGCCAGAGGCCGCCAGTTGGCTACTCTCAAACAAATATCCCACGAAAAATTTACAGATCCAAAAATAGGTGAACTCCTAGAAGACTTGCGTTTCTACGAACAAACCCTGCCCTACGACTCCACCGCAGCCAGCCTGATCCGCATCGCCCGCAGAGACTACGATCGCGCCTCCAGAGTCCCCGCAACCTTCATGTCCGCACTCTGCCGCCACCAAGCCGACTGCTACGAAGCTTGGGCCGCGGCCAGGGCAGCCAACAACTTCGCAGCCGTTGAGCCGTATCTCGAAAAAACCCTAGAATTAAGCAGGCAATACGCCGATTTTTTTCCCGGCTACGAACACATTGCCGATCCTTTGATCGATCGTAGCGACTACGGCATGAAAGTATCGCTGTTGCGCCCGCTTTTCGCCAAACTGCGTCAAGAATTAGTGCCGATAGTCGAAGCCATCACCTCGCAACCTCCCGCCGACGACTCCTGCTTGCACCAAGACTTCCCAGAATCCCAGCAACTAGAATTCACTCGTAAAGTCGTAGAACGCATGGGGTACGACTTCCAACGGGGACGGCAAGACACCACCCTGCACCCGTTCATGACCAACTTCTCCATAGACGACGTGCGAATTACCACCCGCGTCTATGAAGACCACTTGGATCAAGCTTTGTTCAGCAGCATCCACGAAGCCGGACACGCCCTCTACGAACTCGGAAATTCCCCGGAATTTGAAGGTACCCTTCTGGCAGGTGGCATTTCCTCCGGCGTCCACGAAAGTCAATCGCGACTTTGGGAAAATATGGTCGGGCGCAGCCGCGGTTTTTGGGAATGTTTCTACCCGCAACTCCAAGGCATATTTTTGCGACAGTTGGGACACGTATCCACTGACGCATTTTACCGGGCCATTAACAAAGTCTCGCGATCGCTCATCCGCACCGATGCCGACGAAGTAACCTACAACCTCCACGTCGCCATCCGCTTTGACCTAGAATTGGCAATGGTAGAGGGAAAACTAGCAGTCCGAGACCTCCCTGAAGCCTGGAACGAACGCTATAGAACCGACATCGGCGTTGTCCCCGCCACAGACAGCGAAGGCGCGATGCAAGATGTTCACTGGTATGTTGGTACGATCGGCGGAATGTTCCAAGGTTACACCCTCGGCAACTTGATGAGCGCCCAATTCTACGAAACAGCAGTAAAACTCAATCCTGAAATTCCCGTAGAAATAGAACGGGGCAATTTTAGCGTACTCCACAACTGGCTAAAACAAAACATCTACCAGCACGGCCGTAAATACACCGCTGTCGAATTGATCGATCGCGTTACCGGTTCACCTTTAACTATCGATCCCTTTATCCGCTACATTCGCCACAAATACGGGGAATTTTATGTCATTTGAGGGATAGCAATGTAAAATTGCAGGCTTTTAAATTACCTAAAAAAAACAGGCGATACTAACTTGTATCGCCCCCCCTTAGAGCGAATCTCAAAGAAGATATAAAATTAAGCGGCTACCTATATCAGAACTGTTTCAGGCTGTTATGGCCAGCGACAAAAAATCCGACTTGCCTCAGTTTGCCAGCAATTGACGCGCTTTGGGCAACAAATATTTGCTGCGAAACGATATAGTTAACACTTTTGTTGCCTACTGCACCAAATAGGAAAAGCCCGAACAGTTTTATCAATCTTCCCTAAATTCAACGTAGTGCCGCCGGGAGTCAACGAAAGTGTCTACTTTCCCTACACGCGGATAGAAGACCGGGTGCAAGGCGATCGCGATCGGCCGGGCGAACTGCTGTTTACTCTAGAATACCCGGAACAGGTCTTTGGAAAACTCGATGACCCGCAAAAGCGCCCTTTATTTTCGATGGCCCGGCTCGATCGCATTAAAAACCTGACCGGCTTAGCAGAATTGTTCGGAAAAAGCCAGGAATTGCAAGAAAAATGCAACTTAATTCTAGTAGCTGGCAAACTGCGGGTCGAAGAAACCGAAGACTACGAAGAAGCAGAAGAAATTAAAAAACTCTACGCAATTATCGACCAATACAACCTTCACGGTAAAATTCGCTGGCTGGGAGTGAGGCTTTCCAAAAGCCTGTCCGGCGAAATCTACCGGGTAATCGCCGACACCCAAGGTATATTTGTTCAGCCAGCATTATTTGAAGCTTTCGGCTTGACAATTCTCGAAGCAATGATTACCGGGATTCCCACTTTCGGGACGCAGTTTGGCGGCCCGCTGGAAATCATTCAAGATGGCGTAAATGGGTTTTATATCAACCCGACCAACCACCAGGAGACTGCCCAAAAAATTCTCGACTTTTTATCGAAATGCGAACACAATCCCAACTATTGGTATAAAATTTCAACGCGAGGAATTGACCGAGTTTACAGCACCTATACCTGGAAAATTCACACTACCAAGCTGCTGACGCTGGCGCGGACTTACGGTTTCTGGAACTACTCGTCCAAGGAAAACCGCGAAGATATGCTCCGTTACATAGAATCGCTGTTTTATCTCATTTACAAGCCGAAAGCGAAGGCTTTATTGGCAGAACACGCTAACCGATAAGTCGCGAGTTTTGCTTTTTATATCAAATCCGTTGGTATCGGAATTATTCCTCTCTCTCTTCCCTTTCTCTGTATCCTCTGCGTCAAGAGGGGTTTAATAATTCCGATACAACTGAGATGTTGTACTATTCTCAAAAACAGGCTTTTCGGCCTGTTCCACAAGAGATGAATTTTATTGTGGAACAGGCCGAAAAGCCTGTTCCTAAGCAAGTAATTGAGAATGGTGCAACATCTCAGATACAACCGAAATTGATATTACGGGGAGATTAAAGGAAAAAACTTCGCCTTTCATAGATCAACTTTGTACAAAATACGCCTGTCAAGATTTGTGAATGACTGCCGACTTTGTACCATAAGACTGAGGCTAAAAGATGTGGTTTATACGAAAATATGGGCTTTGGTAACGAAACATCTCGGAATCAATCGGCTTTATTAGGAATAGTGCGAACCGGCTCCTACTTCTAACAGGTAACTTCCAACTCGCAACTTCTGAGTGCTGGTGTCCCCATTGCCGAAATTCTAGAAACCGGGGCAGATATAGCAACCGCGACAGACGCTTAGAACTTTCTTAATGGCTCAAACCAATGCGGTCTATTACCCCTTCTCTCGGACTTCTTGTTACTCGATCGCGAAGTCGAAGGGCATTCTTCCTTCTTGCTTCTGCTATATGTCTCAGAAAGCTGTCCGGGTAATACAATTAGATTTAGAAACATGAAAACAGCGAAACCTTGTCAAACCTCACTAACAGGATGAAATTTATGCGTGTGACTACTGTTACGATTTTCAGCTTGATTGCTCTGCTCGCTCCCGGCTTAACCCGAAAGGCAATTGCTGCTTTTGACTCCGAACCCTTGGTGCAGGAAGAGTACCGCAGAGACTTTACGGCTCCCGCCGAGCCGGGTGCGTCAGCATCGCCGGAGGGAAAGTCCAAAGCAGATATGTTTAACAAGCCTTTTTACGCGGGCGAGCAGGCGCCAGTCAGAAAGGAAAAAACTATCTCGGCGGGTGCTGACGGGCCAGAAGTTGCAGCCATACAGCAACGGTTGCAGGTGCACAGTTTCAAGGTGGGGACGATCGACGGTACCTATGGCTCTCGCACTACATCGGCGGTTCGTGCTTTTCAGCAGTCTAAGGGTTTGAACGCAGATGGCATTGTGGATAAAGAAACTTGGACAGCTTTAGCAGCAGATCCGGCATCAGCTTCTGAAACTGTGCAGAGCAATGCTCCAACTCTGAGCAATGCTGCTGTTGCCGGCAATCCTCCAACTCTTCTGAATAAAGGCGCTGTCGGTTCCAAGGTGAAGACGCTACAGGTGCGTTTGGAAATGCAGGGTTACGATCCGGGCCCGATCGACGGCATTTTTGGCGCTCGCACTGCTACGGCTGTCAAGAGCTTTCAGGAGAATAAGGGTTTGACCGCTAGCGGCATGGTGGACGACACAACCTGGAAGGCGCTGGGCCAAAAGTAAGCGACGAGTGAAAAATACGGAAAATTGCTGTGGCGATAACTCATGATTGAACCCGGTGTCCCAAAATGACCGGGTTTCTCGATGTTGAGCGATCGAGCAATTTGGTCATCAGCCTGCGGATTTATCAGTGGGTCGCTTTCTTCAATCTAAAATCTAAAATCTCAAATCTAAAATCGATGTTGGGCGATCGAGCTATGGGGTCATCAGCCTGCGGATTTATCAGTAGGTCGCCGTATTCAATCTAAAATCCAAAATCTAAAATCTAAAATCGCTTGACCGATCGCTCTGTTGTGTGCTATAGTATTTAAATGTCAAAATGCGGATATGGCGGAATTGGCAGACGCGCCAGATTTAGGTTCTGGTTCCGAGAGGAGTGAAGGTTCAAGTCCTTTTATCCGCATACTATCTAATACTTTATAAATCAAGGGTTGGAGGTTCATGCAACCAAGAATCCCGTTTTTTGCTCATGTTTCGCTGACTCTTGCGAGTAAGGCGGTCGATTCAAACACTCTGTGCGATCATCGCAATGTTCGAGCATTTGCGTACCCTTGACTGTGATGTTTTAACTTCTGATGATGCCGATCGGGCGAATCAAGGGATTCCCGATCACGAGTAGAATAGTAGATGGCTAAAACAGGAAGTTTAGATATGGGACTTAATGAGTATTTTGATTTCTTAGCACCGGATGATATTCGTATTAAAGGACATCGCATCGGGATTGAGACGGTACTGTATGAGTATATTTATCGGGAACGCACCCCAGAAGAAATTCAGCAACTCTATCCCTCTCTCAGTTTAGCAGAAGTTTATACGACTATTTTGTATTATTTACAAAATCAAGAATCAGTAAGTAGATATTTGCAAGATTGGTTGGAGTGGTCGCATCAGCAGCGAAAAATGCAAGCAGCAAATCCCCATCCTGCAGCAGAAAGATTGCGAAAATTGAAAGCTGAACGGGAAAGGCAAACCGCGATCCAGGGTGCTTGAGGAATGGCACTTAAATATTTGATGGATGAGAATGTTACGCCCATTTATGCTACACAGCTTCGCCGGAAACGCCCCGATTTAGTAGTTTGGGCAGTGGGTGAAATTGGTACACCCCCAAAAAGCACCCTCGATCCGGAGATTTTGGTGTGGTGTGAGGAGCATAGCTTTATTTTGGTGACAAATAATCGCAAGTCAATGCCCGTGCATTTGGTAGATCATCTGGCTAAAGGTTGTCATATTCCAGGGATTTTCGTTTTGAATCAGGATTTAAGTATTGGGCAAAATATTGAGGAATTGATTTTGATTGTTGATGGTTCGTTTGATAACGAATACCAAGACCGAATCATTCATCTCCCCTTAACATAAATCCACACTCCGATCGCGATCTAGAGAATGCTTGGCGTTAAGCTGTTCGGCATTTAAAGGGCTTGCGTAAGGTGCGTCAGCATCTAAGGTTTTCCGTTTCAGCGTAAGGGTTCTAGCTGACGCACCCTACTAGCCTCGTTACTGGTTTAAATGCTCCACAGCTTATTACGATCGCCACCACCAAGAAATCGATCGCCTCATTGTTGCTCATCAAACCGATGATTGAAAGCGTGAGGCTGTATTAAGAGTGAAATTTTGCGATCGCAATCAGATGATGCGCGGGTGGCCAGAAACCGGGTTTTTGCCCAGAAGACGCCATGCAGCCGTAGAAACCGGAAAAACCCGGTTTCTTGGGTTTTTCTCCGTAACTCCTATTTGTGGAGAAGCAATTTCCCTCGCCGATTTTTATCTTAACTTTTTGAGTTTCTTCAAGTGCGATCGCCTCAAATTTTCCACCAACTGCCGCAACTGGTTCAAATTACCCGCTTCGCCGCCATACTTCCAGCGCACGTAAGCTTGCGAAACTTCATCAATCACCTCAGCTTCATCAGTTGCATGATTACCGCGCATAGCCTCAGCATACTCCAAAGGCGTTTGAGCTTTCTGCTTGGCAAAACCCCTACTCGCCAAATCCTTCAACATTTCCTGATAAACCCCCTCCACCGGCGGCAACTTCGCCAGCCAGCGGCGGTGGCGCCACTTGCGCCACAGTTGCCAAATTAACCAGCCAATAAAGCCAAAGGCGATCGCAGCAATCAAACCAGTAAATAACCCCACCCAACCCCTAGCAAACTGTCCCAGAAACCAGCCCACAATCAAAGTTATCCAGCCAATTAGAAAACCTATAACTGAATCCAGCCCGCTTCTGAGAGGAGTCGGTAGCCAACCCGCGATCCACTTCCAAAACGATTCCAGCGCACTAAAAGTCTGGTTGTCTTCCACCGAAGCCGGAATCAGCGGATAACCGGGAATCGGATTAAAACCAAACCAGCCGTGATTGGGAAAATATACCTCCGTCATCAAAAAAGCGTCGGTATTTTTCACAACGTAGTAACCAGTAAACGGGTTAAATTCCCCCGTATCGAAGCCGCCCGCCAGTCGCGCCGGAATCCCGATCGATCTCAGCATAATTGTCAGTACCGTCGAAAAGTGGTCTGGATATCCCCCTGTAACTTTTTTGCCGCCCTGGGTGTTTTTGTAGCCAAACAGAAAAGCCTGGACTAAATCTTCACCTTCTTCTAAGTAAGGCAAAGCTTTTTCTATTTTGTAATTCGGATTTTGCTTTAAATATTGAGCCAAATACAAAGCTTTTTCGTAAGGAGAATCTATCGGTCTTTCCGACTGAGATACTCTAGTTCTTGCCGCCAAGATTTCTTCAGTTTTTTCTCGCACCTTTTTGGCAATTTCCGGGGGTACATCCAAATAAAACTTGCGAATATTTTTCGGGTAATCAGTACCAGTTTTACCTAACAAAGAGCGATCGCGAAAAGGCACATTAGAAATCACCGTATAAGTCACACCCTCTCCCAATGCCGCAGGCGATCGCAAACCCCCCTCCGCATCAATCGCCACCTCTGGACTAGGAAAATAAAGCTCCTTCGGCTTGTTTAAAGCTGGAATCAAATTCGGCAACTGAGCGACAATAGTATAACTTTGAATCACCTCTTGAGTCCGAGGCGCATTGGGAAAAGGATTCAGATAAAATTGATAAGACCACCTAGGCCGAGTAAGCTTTTGAGCTTGTTCGTTGCGAGAAATTTCCCAACCCTGACCGGTGTATTTGTCAAAGCCTAATACTCGCCAAAAACCCGCAGCCTGCGATCGCACCCGCATCACCACTTCTGGTTTCATTTCCCCCCGCAAATTTTGATTGATGCGCTGGTTGAAACCGTAATAAAAAGTAGAGTCTACCTCTCCTGGCCCAGAGTCTGGGTTTCTCCCCGTTCCTCCGCCAGTTCCTTTTTCATTTCCCCCTCTAACATACCCTGGATTCAGAATGCTGCGCTCGTCAAACTCCCCCTGATATTCAATAGGAGCACTCACCGGAAAAGTCCGCAACTGATAGCCAGGGAGGCGTGGCAAAAACGCAAAAATAGTCAGCCCCAACCCGACAGTTATCAGTAGCAGCCAAGCAAAATACTTTGGGGATAAAGTAGCCGCAAATAGCGACAGGCTATCATTTTTCCCTTTACCTTGTGCTTTTTCGCCAATGGCTTCTGGCTTCAAAAATCCCAAGCGCGATCGATAATCCAAAACCAAAGTCGGAAGCGCTAAAGCCAAAAACACCAACAATAGCGGCGCAAAAGTCAAGGTTTGGCTGAGAGTCGCTGCTACCCCTAACAAAATTAGCCCGATTACCATCGAATAGCCCAAATCCTTGCGGCGGGGCAAATCGAAACTGTGCAGCACTTGAAGTTGGATTAACAGTTGCGCCAAAACTAACCGCGTATCATTCAATTCTCCCACCAAGCGGCTAAAAAAAGCGAACAGCGCCACCAGCATTCCAATAGCTATGCAGAACTTAGCAGCTACATTGCGATCGCGGCGGCGGTACCAACTCCAAGTTGCTCCCACAATACTAACAGGCACAGCCCACAGGTTCAGGGCTTCTTCAGCAGCAACGTCAGTAGCTACAATCCCCACAATTACCAACAACTGAACTAGGATTCGCAGCAGCAAAGAATCCTCAATCACCGGCGGAGGCATGGCCTCAATCTGCTCCCACAGCTTACCCAACACAGGTATATTTCGCAGGTTATCAGTTGTCATGTGCACCCATCCAACTATTTTAGATTTTAGATTTTAGATTTTAGATTGAATCCACAGATAAATCTGGATTTTACCTAATATCTAAACCTTATTTCTCGGTCAAACCATTTTAGATTTTAGATTTTAGATTGAACCCACAGATTAATCTGGGTTTTAACTAATATCTAAACCTTATTTCTCGGTCAAACCATTTTAGATTTTGGATTTTAGATTGAATCCACAGATTAATCTGGGTTTTAACTAATCTCCAAATCTTATTCCTCTGTCATTAGATTTTAGATTTACTCCACAGATGAATCTGAGGGCTTGAACTAATATCTAATTTTTTTTTGCTTTCTACGACCGAAGTCGAGGGATTGCATCTGTTTTGTGTGAGGTCAAACCACAGAGTAAAAAGCTAAATTCTTTACTCTAATTATACCTTTCTAGTTGCTATCTTGTCCTGTCCAAATTGGACGAATAGCAAACATCAAAGGTCTGGTATCGAAGTTTTGGAATCGAACTTCTAGAGCATAAGTCTTGTTAGGTTGCGGGTCAAACAACTCCACACTTAAATGCCCGGAATTCGGACGATGTGCAGTTGCTTCGGCATCTCCTCCCTTGAGTTCCAAACTTCCTGCCCCCGGAAATTGGCACTCAACTCTTAAACACGGCATTGGCTGTTCTCTGTTGCGGTTCGACAGATATTGAGCCTCCAGAGTCAGCGCACCCAAACCAGTCAGCCACTCCCGCGAAACCGGTGGCTGATTTACAGGACAATCGAGAGTTAGAGACTCAATGATTTCCTTGGCTGCCAACAGCGACAGCACCATTTGTTGATCGGTACTCGCTGCTTCGTAATTCGGGAAATCTTCTAAATCTAGAAGTCCCCGCAAAGAACCTCGGAGCACTAAACCAGCTAACTCGTTGAGTTCCTGAGACTGGCCCGGAAATAAGCCATCTACAGCGCGAACTAACTTCGATCCTTGCCGCAGCGACGACATTACCAATTCCTGACAAGGTTCTAGCAGTTGAGCAAAAACCCCTTGGGCGATCGGAATTGGCAGGCGGCCCCACCTGATATTTTGTAGTTGGGGAGTCCAGAGGTGTAGGGGGGGAACCCATTGCGGGGCTACATCGTCTGGGTAATCGTGGTCGTAGCTTTTGAATTCTGTTTCCCAGGGGAACAGCGGCGGGTTAGATTCAATTTCGGCTCTAAGCCTTTCTTTTAACAAGGTCTGAAAACGGTCTTGCACGGTCGGTATTTCTCCAATTGTCAGCGGTTGTGCGGGTGCATTGCTGTGCGCCCCCACTTGATAGTCCAGCGGGTCTGGTTCGTCCCATTCCCAGTATTCCACCCCGGAATTGTCTTCTGTGTCGCCCCACTCTTGTGAGCGAGGGGATGGATTGAGGTTTTCCTCATCTTCGCTAGAGGCATTCGCGATCGGCGCCTGCAATATCCAGTCTAAAAAATGGCGATCGAAAGCCTCTGCATCCCTGTTCGTTTCGTTATTCATCACTAGATGCCCCTTCTCCGGAATCTGAACGATTTCGCAATTCCCACGCAAGTTCCAGCAATTTAAACCACCGCTTCTGTACCTGGGCTACCGTGCTACCCAGGGTTTGGGCGATCGCTGACTCTGACAGACCCTGTTGTTTCAACTTTAGCAAACGCTGTCCCTCTGGGCCAATTTGCTCGCCAAACGCCTGCCACTGAGAAGGCAGCAAACCCAAATTGCGATCTAAGTCTGCTTCCAGCCACTGGTGAACGAGTTCCCAGCGGTGCGACATGGCGAACCTGAGCAAATGGTACTTGAAGCGCTGCTGTAAATAGTCTCTTTGGCGGGGAGTTATGCCCAGAAGCGACTCTATTTCATTAGTCGGCAAGTCTTGCAAGCGCAGCACGAAGTAATCGGCGCAGTCTTGTTGATTGCGCTCTTTTAAGTAACCCACTAATTCGTCAATCACGTTTTGCCGCAGAGATTCTGACTCGTCGCCTTGGGGGCGAATTGCCGCCGAACCCTGTCCGGCCATCGCTTCCCGCACTGAGTACACCGAGGTGTCGTTCCAAGTTTGGTCGGAATCTGAAGCCCCTCCCTCGGCGGCTTGTTCCATATCTACGGAGGTTTCTTTCGGCTGCTGCTGGGAAAAGGTTTGGGCCCGTAAAATAATTAGTTGCTGGCTGCGGTTCCGAGGTAAAGGAATGCGCCGCTTGCCGAAGCGCTCTACAAAGGCCATGTACTCTGCTAGTTCTAAGCGAGTGCGGGGACTGTAGGTGACGGGTAGTTGGGTTTCCCGCCGGAATGCCTTTAAAGCTTCCAGATAAAATCCTTGCAAAAAATCTTTGATCAGTTCTACTCGCGCCTGATAGCTAGACTGCACCTGCGGAGGGGTGATGTAGCGATAGACGATCGCGCTGAGGGTACTGTGCAATTCTACTCTACCGGGCCCGGAGCCTAAATTGTAATAGTGGAGGCATTGTTGCAAGCGGTGCTGAGCGAGGGTCTGGGCTGAACCTTCTATATCTCCAGAGGATTGAATCCGCTGGCTTTCAGTGCATATCCTGTTGACTTCTGCTGCGAGTCGCCCTGCTACATCTTGGCAGTTCTGCTCAGACGCGCGAGTGGACTTTTTGAGTTCGTCTAACAGCCGTTCAAATATGGTTTCCACGCTCTGGCAGATTTCCCGCATGATGGTTTACAGCTAACATTGACATCCACCCCGGCGTAAACGCACGGGGATTCCTAAGACTCACGACTTAGGTTTCTGCTTCCGTCCCTGACGGGGATTTCGCACCAGCCTTAACAGATTTACTCTGTTCTGGTCTTACGGTCGCTCCACAGACTGACACGGCAAGCCCTGCCGCCAAAATATTTTTTGCCGCATTAATATCTCGGTCATGGTGAGTGTCGCAATTAGGACAATCCCATTCCCGGATATTTAACGGCATCTTGTCAACGATGTGTCCGCAATTGCCACACCGTTTAGAACTCGGAAACCAGCGATCGATCTTAATTAAAGTACGGCTGTACCACTTACACTTGTATTCAAGTTGTCCGACTAATTCCCCCCAACTTGCATCACTTATAGCTAGGGCCAGTTTGGGATTTTTAACCATATTCTTCACAGCTAAGTCTTCTACGGCGATGGTTTGGTTTTCACACACCAACCGCGTTGTTAACTTGTGAAGACTATCTTTCCTTGCATCAGTGATTTCTTGATGCACTTTCGCTACTTTAAGCCGTGCTTTGTGACGGTTGTTTGACCCTTTTTGCTTGCGACTTAAAGATTTTTGCGCTTTTCTAAGTTGGCGATATTTTGCCTTGAATCCTTTGGGATTGGCAATCTTTTCGCCAGTGCTTAGAGTGAGCAAGCTTGTAACTCCCAGGTCGATACCAACTTGACTGCCTGACTGAGGTAATGCTTCAATTTCAACATTCACCAACAGAGAAACTGACCACCTACCTGATGGTGCAAGCTTCACGCTTAAGGTTGATGGTGTTGCACCATCAGGTAGTGTCCGGCTCCAGCGAATTGGTAACGCTTGTGTGCTTTTTGCTAGGTAGACTTGTCCATCTCTGAACTTAAATGCTGACTTGGTAAATTCTGCACTACCACCATTGCGTTTCTTTTTGAAGTTAGGATATTTGGCCCGCCCATCAAAAAAGTTGGTATAAGCCGTTTGTAAATGTCTCAAACATTGCTGCAATGGCACACAGCTAACTTCATTGAGAAAATTCAACTCTTCTGTTTTCTTCCATTCGGTTAACATTGAAGAAGTCTCAGCATAGCCTACCCGTTTCTGTTCTTCGTACCAAGCTTCAGTTCTTGTGGCTAAAGCACGGTTGTAGACCAAACGAACACAACCCAAAGTACGTCGCAACAAACTTTCTTGTTCCGGCGTTGGGTAGAATCGATAGCTGAAGGCTTTTAGTGTCATACTTATTTTAAGTACACCATTTCACATACTAGCACGTCTTGGGTGAAATGGTAGGTATTAACAAAAATTCATGTAAAGCCGTCCTAGAAGGACGGGGTTTCAAACCCAAATTTCTGATGAAAGTAGCACAGTTAGTAAAAGTATGGATCAATCTTTCCTACGGCTACTTTAGCCCGTATTCCCCACATAGGAAAAACTGTAATGCCCTCGATCTCCTCCTCGCTGCAAACGCTGAGGACTGCTTTTTTTTAATCTGTCCTGACACGCCATCCGCCAAAAACCAGGTTTCAACAATTGTCACTGCAACGATGGTTCATCAGAGGGTCTGGTTTGACAAAGCCTTCATGCACCTGCGGGCCCAAAACGCGGCACTGCGGTTGATACCTTCGGCTTAGTGGTGTGGTGGTCACAGCAGCAAGTGTTCCTGAAGGTGAAGCTAGCACACAACTTCTCCCGGCGTCTACTAGATGGGACAAAGGGTTTCACGGCTGTATTTGATCTGGGTCTTCCGCCACTTTTGCCATAAAGTTTCGACGGCGATCGCCCGTCTGTTTCTTGGCAGCATCCTTGAACGTGGATTGAAGGGTTTGAGTCAATATCATTTGTAGCATCCCAATCACACAGATCAGAACCGCTCATGTCCGAAAATCTGTTTCCTAGCCTTCTAGGATATAATGGGGTGATATTTAATTGCAAGTCCGTTATGCCGTCATTTAAACCCGCCCGCACAATTAAGTGTGTGTGATGTTCGTTACCTTCGGCATAAATTCCTTAATTTTTATTAACAATCAGAGTGCAGCCTTTTTATATAGCGGGATTGAGCGGGGACTCACCTGCCGCCCAATCGGTGTGATCGCCAAACAAAGGCGCTTCGGAACAATAAGTTTGAGTGCATCTATCTAAAGGTATCAATATTGCAATTACTTTAACCTGAAAAGCAGATATTTTACTAAAGTGCGATCGTCTTCGATCGTCCTCTGGGTTGATGTAAGTGACGGGCGAAATTTGTTCTAATAGTAAAGTTAGATTTGAAGGAACAATTTTCAATGCGTAAGTTAAACATAGGTCTATCTGACGAGCAACGTGCAGGCGTTATCGAACTATTGAATCACGACTTGGCAGATGCTTATCTGCTGTTAATCAAAACCAAAAAGTATCACTGGGATGTAGTGGGCCCGCAGTTTCGATCGCTCCACCAGTTGTGGGAAGAACACTATCAGGCGTTAACACTAAATATCGATGCTATGGCTGAACGGGTGAGAACTTTAGGTGGCTATCCAATTGGTACTGCTGAGGGTTTTCTGAAGTATGGCTCGATTAAAGAACATATCGGCGATTTGCCTTTGGCTACGGAAATGGTAGCGCGTTTAGTTGATGACCACGAACTGATTATTCGCAATCTCCGCAAACACGTAGAACAGTGCGGTGAAGAGTTTAAGGATGACGGAACCGCAGACTTTTTGACGGGTTTGATGGAACAGCACGAGCAAATGGCTTGGATGTTGCGCTCGTTTATTGAAGGGGAATCCCTTGCGCCAGATGGTAAGCAGCCGCAAGCTCAAACTGCTACAGCTTCTCACGCTTAGAGAGATTAAGTAGAAGGAAGAAGGAAGAAGTAAGAAGGAAGAATGGAAAATTTAGATTTTTTTATTTAACCCTCTTTCCTCATTCTTGATCGACCAACCAGGCAGAATTAAACGCCCTCTAGCTTCCTCAAAAACCCGGTTTCTTCAAAAAACCGGGTTTTTCAATTTTGGGTTTATGTAGATTTTCGATTTCCTAAACTATTGAATCGCATTCTTTCGTATACCTGCGATGGCAACATTCTGTGAGCTTTCGTTCGCGCCTCAGTCCTAGCAACTGTCCTCCCTTCACTCGATTCTGATGCTTTTTTTAACTCTAACCCAGCTTCAGTTGGCGCTGTAACTATTATTTTTAATATACTTTCTATTGACAGCAGATACAAATTATGGCGCAAAAGTGCCATTGATAAATCTTCTTTGAACGATCGATACAGCCAAGATAATGTACTCCGGTGATTGCCACTGCGGTTGCTTTTGACAGCTAAGGAATGAGAATTAAATAACTTCCACTCTTGAAAGTGGGACGGGCGGGACGCCCATCCCACAATAATAATTAAAATTGTAAGTTATTTAATTCGCGATCCTAAGTAAATGTAAAAGTTGCTGCTATAGCAGCGATAAATGCTGCTGGGAATTTCGGGATGTTGCTGCCGGATATCTGCCATAATTAAAGAGTGAGATTTTGCCATTGCTGCATAGGAGCGCAAATTAAATAATTTACACAATGAAAGTGGGTTGGGCGTCCCGCCCCCCTTTCTGGACGGGCTTTCAGGCCCATCCCACAAGAACCATCACGCATTCTAAGTTATTTAATTCTCATTCCTAAGCTGGTATGATGACTGAAACTAAGGGCTGATTTAAAGTGTTTTGGAAGGTTTTCATGTAATATAAAAACTTGTTTATGTAAAAGTTTTGGTTCAAAGGGAACTAGCTAAGAGTATATTAGCAAATTACCAAAGCTCGATCGTACAGTGTCGGAAATTTTAAGACGTATATTTAAATTATATTGCCAAAAGTCATAAAGTGTGCATTGAGTCCGCAGTCGCGATCGAGACTTGGGGCAGCAGTCACTCGCGGATGAGGTCTGTAAAAGAAATTGTACCGCGCAAGTCCTGACAGTTCGTGGGTATCCGTATAAACGATGTTGGATTTTATACGGTGTGCCTACTTATAAAATCAAAGTCTTGTGTATGGCAACACAGCCACACCAAAATGCTGCAGGGGCTTTTTCCGAAGTTTACACAAACAATGATATATTTAAAGATTTTGTAAAGGTGTTGTCTACATCAGGTCACTCTCAGCAAGAGATGGCGTAAAATAGAAGTAAGAATGGGGAAAATTAAATCGAGAATACCAGCAAAAAATATAGTTGAAGATCAACAAAAATCGAGTTATAAATAAAAAAGTAGAGCTGATTTTACCCTTTGTAAAGTAGCACCCATAAAATTCCAGCAAATTTTAGCCCCTGCAATTTAAACAATTTAGGTAATGATTTCTACCGCCGACCCCACTGTATCCGTTATTATCCCAGTCCACAACGGGGGCTCTTACTTCCGCACCTGTTTGTCAAAACTGGCTCAAACTGTGCCCAGGCCGATCGAGATTATTGTAGTAGCAGATGGTGAAAGCGACGGTTCTTGGCGTCTAGCCCAGGAATTCGGCGCCAAAGTGATCAGGATTCCCGAATGCGGAGGGCCAGCGCGGGCCAGGAATTTGGGTGCCCAGGCTGCAAAGGGAGATATTCTGTTTTTTGTGGATGCTGATGTCGCTGTTTGTCCAGAAGCTGTGGGCTATGCGATATCGGTGTTCAAAAATAATCCCTACTTAGCTGCTTTCATCGGCTCTTACGACGATGCTCCCGGAGATCCTGATTTTCTATCGCAGTACAGGAACTTGCTGCACCACTACGTGCACCAAACAGGTAACGAAGAAGCTTCGACTTTTTGGGGCGCTTGCGGAGTGATTCGTCGGGAAATTTTTTTGCAAATGGGTGGCTTTAATGAGAGTTACCGCCAAGCTTCGATCGAAGATATTGAGTTCGGCTACCGTTTGAAACAAGCAGGTTATAACATTCGGCTGTGCAAAACATTGCAGGTGAAGCATTTAAAGCGGTGGAAGCCTATGGGTATGGTGAAAGCTGACTTTTTCTACCGAGCGCTGCCTTGGACAGAACTGATTTGGCGCGATCGCAAATTGAATAACGACCTCAACTTGCAAGTTTCAAACCGCATCAGCGTGATTTTAACTTATGCAGTCCTGCTGGCAACTTTGGGAACCTGCTGGTCGGTGAGCTTTCTGCTACTGGCTGGTTTGCTGGCAATACCGCTGGTAGCAATTAATGCACCGCTTTACCGATTTTTTCACCGTAAACACGGTATCCTATTTGCCCTGAAAACTATTCCGTGGCACTGGCTTTTCTACTTTTACAGCGGACTGGCATTCGCGATCGGCACGGGTCGCTACTTATACCAAAAAAAGCCTGTGACTGGCAAAGTTAGCTTGCCAGTATCCGCTCAATAAATCAAGGCAAATTGTCCTTCAAAATCAGGTAGCTCAATAGGTTCTCAGGGTATTCACGGGTGCATCTGTAACTTGGACAAGTTATAAATAATTGTATGGTTCGATAAAAAAGCTGGAGGTAGGCTGAGTGAAACATTATCCGGTTGCGATCGTCGGTGCAGGCCCTGCGGGCTTGACTGCTGCCTACGAGCTAGTCAAGGAAGGCATCATCCCTGTTGTACTAGAAAAAGGTGATAAAGTTGGGGGAATAGCTCGCACAGAAACCTACAAAGGCTATCGTTTCGACATTGGCGGCCACCGCTTTTATACTAAAGTTGAAGCCGTGCAGCAGTTGTGGCAAGAGGTACTGGGAAATGAGTTTATTAAAGTGCCACGATTGTCGCGAATTTTTTATCGAGGTAAATTTTTCAACTATCCGATTAGTGCCTTCAATACTCTCTTTAATTTGGGCATAATTGAGAGTACGCTGATTATTTTGAGTTATCTGAAAGTGAGAATTTGGCCACTTACGGAAGAAAAAACTTTTGAACAATGGGTTATCAATCGTTTTGGGGAACGCTTGTATAAAACATTTTTTAAGACTTACACTGAAAAAGTTTGGGGCATTCCTTGTTCGGAAATTCAAGCAGATTGGGCGGCGCAGCGGATTAAAGGATTGTCGCTGACGACAGCAATTATTAATGCTTTGTTTGGCAGCAACGACACTAAAACATTAATCAAAGAGTTTGATTATCCGGCTTTGGGGCCGGGGATGATGTGGGAAAAGTTCGCGGAAGCTGTGGAGAATAAAGAGGGCAAAGTTTATCTCGATACTAAAGTGATTAGCTTTGAGCGTGAAGGTAATAAGATTAAAAGTATTACTGCGGAGCAAAACGGAGAATTAGTTCAATATTCGGCGGATAATTTCATTACAAGTATGCCGATATCGGCGCTGGTAGCAAGAATGAAACCGCAGCCCCCCGAAGAGGTGTTGCACGCCGCGCGATCGCTCAAATATCGAGATTTTTTGATTGTAGCGCTGATTGTCGATCGCAAGGATTTGTTTCCTGACAACTGGATTTACATTCACTCTCCCGAAGTCAAAGTTGGACGAATTCAAAACTTTAAGAATTGGAGCGCTGCTTTAGTTCCTGATGTCAGCAAAAGTTGTTTAGGAATGGAATATTTCTGTAGCGTAGGCGACGAGATTTGGGAAATGTCGGACGCGGAACTTGTCGAATTAGCAACTCGCGAGTTGGTTGGTTTGGGGTTAGCAACAACTGCTGAGGTGCAAGATGGAGTTGTCATACGGCAACTTAAAGCTTATCCAGTTTATGATGGGGAATATCGAGGACACTTGCAGGTACTTGAAAGTTTTTTGAAGGGATTTGAGAATTTGCAGACGATCGGGCGAAACGGTATGCACCGATACAACAACCAAGACCATTCCATGCTGACGGGGATGCTGGCTGTGAGAAATATTCTCGGCGAAAAGCACGATTTGTGGGATGTGAATACTGAGCGATCGTACTATGAAGATTTTAGTGTCGATCGCTCAAAAGAAAAAAAGGATTCGGATTTGATTTCGCAATCAAGCTGATTTGACGCTGGAGGGTTGAGAAAGGGAAAGGAAATCTGTATTTTCCTTTCCCTTTTAGTTTTTAACTGGTTGAACAGGTTTTAACTGGTTCCCCGGAAGCTCCTGGAAACCCATTGACCGAGGCTCTGCCTCATTTCCTGGGCTGGTACGCCTTCCCAGGAAGTTCACGGGAACGAGAGAAAAAGCTTGTTGCAGCGGTGTATCTTTAAGAGTTCACTTGACACTCCCCTGCCTGAAGGCGAGGGGATTCTTGGTTCTGCGACATACCTTAAAACTATCTATCCTTGCGGCAGTGTTTAAACCTGGTATCCGTTCAAAAGAACCAAATATCGAGCTTAATTTAGATAACCTCAGAGGGTTTGTCTCCCCAAGCTTTCGAGAATTGCTTCTCTTGTTTCTGTGGGGCACACAGTACATTTTAGAAATAAAAAGTTTAGTCTCTGATTTTGGCTTGCATTAGTTAGCCCAGCTATGTTTTTCGTGGTTTTCGCCACCCACTAACCATTATTGTTTTCCGACCTATCGTTTGAGCGTGGTGTCTCATGTGTATCGGCGGTTATTCTACCTGTAGTATAGTTATTCTACTCTACAATGAACACAATGCAAGAAAGTTCAAGAAAACAATTAACAAAAGTTGATAATTAATTAAAGCCGTCCTAGAAGGACGGGGCTTTAGACCCAATTTCTTGGTAAAACTTGAAAATCTGTGCTAACTCTTGACTTACAGACTTAGAGAGTGGAAATATGCTAAGACGCAACCAACAAACGAACCAACCTATGAACTTTTCCCAGAAGTCAGGCGGCAAAAGTGCCACACCCCCAAAAATCAACTCAACACACAATCTCGGCGTCGTAGGATTGCGGAAATTACTTTTTGCCGCCGGAATAGCCTCTCTGTGCGCTAGCTGTCAAAATCCTGAAGCACCCACCGCCACAACTCCCGGAGGCAGCCCCGGAACCAGTCCCGCAGCCACTCCCGTCGCAGTCAGCAGCCCCGGAGACCCAAATACTGTCAAAATTGTCTCCATGCTGCCCATGACAGGCAGCGCCTTGGGTCAAGCTCAAACAATGGTCAACGGCATCCAACAAGCCCTCGCCGAAACCAACTCCAAAGCTTGCGACGGCAAAATCCAAATCCAATACGAAGTTTTCGATGACGCCACCGCCGCCGCCGGCAAATGGGACCCGGCCCAAGTAACCTCGAACTCCAACAAAGCCGTCGCTGACGCTTCGGTAGTTGCCGTCATCGGTCACTATAACTCCGGTGCCGCCAAACTTTCCATTCCCGTGCTCAACCAAGCTAACATCGTCATGATCAGTCCGGCCAACACTTATCCGGGACTGACTAAACCAGGAAAAGGCGAAGCCAAAGAACCTAACGTTTATTATCCCACAGGCACTCGTAATTTCACCCGCGTTGTCCCCGCTGACGACCTTCAAGGGGCTGTAGCTGGCAACTGGGCGAAATCTTTGGGCGTACAAAAAGTCTACATTCTCGACGACCAAGAACTCTACGGCAAAGGCATCGCTGATGTTTTTGAAGCCACTGCTAAAAAGTTGGGAATTCAAGTCCTCGGAAGAGAGGGAATTGATATTAAAGCTAGCGACTATAAGGCGTTAATGAATAAGATCAAAGCTTTAAATCCAGACCTGATTTACTTCGGTGGCACTACTCAAAGCAACGCCGGACAAATAATTAAAGACATGAGAAATGTTGGGATGGCGGCTGATGCAGTTAAATTCATGGGGCCCGACGGCATTAAAGAGCAAGCTTTAATTGACGCGGCGGGCAAAGATGCCGAAGGAGTTTACGCTACTTTTGGCGGCTTGCCTCCTCAAGAATTGACTGGTGCGGGCGCGAAGTGGTACGAAAGTTACAAGGCAAAATATAATGCTGAACCGGAAGCTTATGCAGCTTACGCCTATGAAGCTGCTAAAGTTGCGATCGGCGCAATTAATAAAGTTTGCAAAAATGACCGCGCTGCTATCCGCGAAGCTGTCTTGGCAACTAAAGATTTTAACGGGGTACTCGGCACTTGGAGTTTTGACACCAACGGCGACACGAGCTTGACTACAATGTCAGGAAATGTTGTTAAAGGTGGCAAGTGGGAGTTCGTGAATGCGCTCAAGACGGAATAATTAATCAGAAGGAAGAGGGAAGTTCGGCAACGGATTTTATAACGGATGTAACGGATATCGGAAAGAAGGAAGAAGGAAGAAGGGATCATAAAAAATTATGCCTTTTTCCTTCTCCCTCCAATGTCCCATGCCCAATTCCCAATTCCTAATTCCTAATTCCCAATTCTCGATTCCCAATTCCCAATTCCCAATTCCCAATTACTCAAAAACATGAAAAACTGGAAAAGTATTCTCTTATATCTAGGTGTAGTTTATATAGTTTTGCTATTAGGTCCTATCGCAGGATTTGATTTGCCAAAAATCGTTGGAGAAATAGTCAGCAATCCTGAAGTTTTTATCCAACAATTATTAGTTGGTCTGGTCAACGGCGCGCTGATTGCAATTATTGCTTTGGGTTACACTATGGTTTATGGCATTATTGAGTTAATCAATTTTGCTCATGGCGATTTGTATATGTTGGGCGCTTTTGCTTCCCTAACCGTGTTCGGGGCTTTTGGGATTCAAGATGGCGCACCTTTAGGTATTGCTATACCGGTGATGTTAGTTGCTTTAATTGTATGTTCGGTTTTTTGTGCTGGACTCAATATTGTTGTGGAAAAGTATGCTTATCGACCTTTGCGAAATGCTCCCCGTTTGGCTCCTTTAATTTCGGCAATTGGAGTTTCTTTTATTTTCCAAAATATGGGGCTGTTTTGGGGAGGATTGAAAGCTTTTATTCCAGTGATGGGTTCTAATTCTGCTGCGCCGAAAAGCTTTCCCGATTTGTTGCCGCGAGTTGATATTTTTAAAGCTTTGGGAATTCAAACGAGTATTGTATTTACTACCAAGGATTTAATTGTGTTGGTAGTGGCGGTGGTATTGATGGTTTTGCTTCATGTGTTTGTGCAATACACTCGTCTGGGAAAGGCGATGCGGGCAACTGCTCAAAGTCGCGATGCTGCTAAAATTATGGGGATTAATGTCGATCAGATTATTGCTCTGACTTTTTTGATTGGGGGAGCTTTGGCGGGTTCGGCTGGGATTCTGGTTGGTTTGTACAACAATACTATTGTGTTTACGATGGGGTTTACGGCTGGTTTGAGGGCTTTTACGGCGGCGGTTTTGGGGGGAATTGGCAATATTGTCGGGGCGATGTTGGGAGGCGTTTTGATTGGGTTGCTTTCGTCTTTGAGCGACCAGTATTTATCGAGCCGCTGGACTAATGCTTGGGTGTTTGGGGTTTTGGTGGTGATTTTGGCTTTTCGGCCTGGGGGTTTGTTGGGCGAAAATGTTCAGGAGAAGGTTTGAAATTTTGGGTTTAAATAATCGCAAGAGATATTTAAGTAGACATGAAAAAACAGCACAGGCAGCTCCCAGATTTTTCATATAAGTTGGGGAACTAAAAGCGAGATCGTTTTACGTTTTAGTTTTACCTTTTAAATATTCCCTGGTTTGAGCCAGCTAAAAACTTCGCCTAAAGTCAACTGCATTTCCGGCATGAATTTGGGAACCGGAAGTATATCTGTTGGTTCTTGCAAGGAAATAGGCTGCTGCCTTGCGGGATAAGCTAAAATGTTTTTTTCATCGGGATCGAGCAACCAACCCATCTGACAACCGGCATTCAAACAGTGCAAAATATTGTTTGTGACTTTGGTTTGGCTTTGGGCTGGGGACAAAATTTCTATTGTCCAGTCTGGGTGAGCATTAAATGTATTGGCAATTTCGCCGTCAGCGTCTAGGGGAATGCGATTCCAAACAAAAATGGCGACATCGGGCACAATAGAACGTCCGCCAAAGGTGCAGCGAAGTTCTGGTAGGGCTAGGGCAATTTGCGGTTTCTCTGCGATGTCGTTGGTGACTGTTACGAGTCTTCCTTGTAGTTTGCTGTGTTTTCCTTGTGGCATAGGTTTTTGGACGATCGCACCTTTGATGTATTCGCTAGCGGGTTTGGTTTCTGGGAGTTGCAAAAACTCGTCGAGGGTGATAGTTTTTTGAGGTGCTTGTACCATATAGCGATCGCCCGTTTGAAGTGTGTTGCGGTAACAGTTCCAGTATATAGCAGTTGACAGTTGACAGTGAACAGTAAACAGTGACTAATAACTAATGACTAATAACTAATGACTAATAAAATAATCCAAGCAATTAAATCGACTGGTATTTTAGGGGCGATCGGCTCTTTGACTGTTTTGTTATTCGGCGGTTGGAGCGGCACGGTGATCGGGTGGCTGATGGGTACGGCTGCGGGCTTTATGAGCTGTCGGGAGCAGAAGGTTTACAGCCCGAAAATGGGTGCTGCGATCGGCAGTTTAGCCGGATTGGGATTGGGAGTTTGGCTGTTAGTTGCGAGTGTGGTAGAAGGGGTTTTGATTAGGCCTTTGTCTGGTCAACCTGCTGTTGCTTTGCCGACTACGCTGCTGTACGGGATTTGCAGTTTGACGATCGCAATTTTGACAGCTACGTTAATGGGTGCTTTGCAGGGTTTGCAGGGAGAAAGGCAGCGACTGGCAACTCTGGTGACATTAGCTTTTATTCTAATTCTGTTTCCGTTTATCGACATTCAAGCTCAGACTGGCTGGATTGCTACTGTAGTACAGATTCAAATCTTTATTATGTTGGCGCTGGGTTTGAATATTACTGTGGGTTTTGCGGGATTGTTGGATTTGGGATATGCGGCGTTTTTTGCGATCGGCGCTTACACGACGGCTTTGCTATCTTCTGGACAGTTAAATATTACTTGGAATTTTTGGGTGGTACTGCCGATCGCGGCCGGTGTAGCTGCGATCGCGGGCGTAATCCTCGGTATTCCGACACTGCGGCTCAAGGGCGATTATTTGGCGATTGTTACCCTCGGTTTTGGCGAAATTATCCCGGTTGTCTTTAGGAATTTAACCGCGATTCGGATCGACGAACCAGTCTCGAAGATTGTTGCGGCTGTTTTGGGTAAACCTGAGTTGGTGCTGTGTCTGGTTGGGTGCGATCGACCTTTTAACCTCACCGGCGGCGAAGCGGGAATAAACCCGATCGGGCGTCCATCTCTCCCCATTATCGGCACTTTCAGCACCGGCAACTACTTTCCCTGGTACTACCTAATTTTGCTGCTAGTTGTCTTTGCTTACTTCATGATTTCGCGGCTGCGAGATTCCCGCTTGGGCAGGGCGTGGAATGCCATGCGCGAAGATGAATTAGCTGCGAGTGCGATGGGAATTAACCTAGTCAAAACCAAACTTTCGGCTTTTGCGATGGGAGCGACGTTTTCGGGCTTTGCAGGCGCGTTTTACGCCGCCTATATCAGCGCGATTTTTCCCAGCGTTTTCGATTTCTCGGTGTCGGTAATCATCCTCTGTATGGTGATTTTAGGCGGTTTGGGCAACATGACCGGGGTGATTTTGGGGGCTATCATTATCATGTCTGCCGATCGGCTTTATCTGCCACAATTAGCGCAAGTCCTCAAGGGTTTTCTGAATACTTTTGTACTCCCCAGGATTGCAATTCCCCAGTTGCGAGACTTTCTGGCCACCAGTTTAGACCCGATTCAAATGCGCTTATTTCTATTCGGCCTAACTCTTGTTGTCATGATGCTCGTGCGGCCGGAGGGGCTGATTCCTGATAAGATACACCAAGCTGAACTGCATTCGGATGCTGAAGCGAGCAATGAGTCTTTAGCAGATGCGAGAAGTCAATAAGTAGGTAAGGGCAAAAACCATAGTATTTGGTAGGCGGATTTAGCTAATAATCTAGGATGCAACTCACATTTTGCACCATTCTCAAGAACAGGCAAGATGCCTGTTCCACAATAAAATTCACTCTTTGTGGAACAGGCATCTTGCCTGTTATAAAAACCTTATTTAGAATGGTGCAACATCTCAGATACAAGGGAGTTTAGGGGTGTAAAAACCCCGTGCCCATCTAAGGTTTATTTGTAACCAACTACTTAGTAAGGGTGAAAGATTAGCCATGAACAATGTAACTGGTACTGCTTTTATCGTTGCGGAATTTAGAGCAGAAGAGAATGAAGAGGCAATTCCTCTTTACACTGATCATGTAGTAAAAATCTGGCTGAATGAGGAAACAAAAGAAATAGCTGCCAAAATATCTCAAAACTCTCCCGCAGCCAAAGAAATGGTTAAGTTGCGGACTAAATATTTTGATGATGTTTTGTCTAATCAAATTTTAGGAGGTTGCAAGCAAGTAGTTATTTTAGGTTCGGGTTTGGATACTCGCGCTGCTAGAATTAATGGCGAAAAAGTCACTTATTTTGAAATAGACGATCGCGCTACTCTTCAATTAAAAGCAGAAACTCTCAAAGCTAACAGAGTTACTGCCAATGTTCGCTACCTTCCCGGCGATTACGTAAAAGACGGTTTAATCTCCTTGCTGAAACAGAGCGAAGTTGATTTCGAGCGACCGACATATTTTTTGTGGGAAGGCAACACTACTTTGGTTGACAAAAAAGATGTAATATTTGTATTAGAACAAATTCGCGACAATGTTGATAATTTTCGATTGTCCTTTGATTATATGTCAGAGGGGGTAATTTTGAGAACCACGGGCTACCAAGATATCAATGATTACATAGATAAATACGAAAGTATGTATGCACCGTGGATTACGGGGTTTGAAAAGATTGCAACTTTGGCTGACGAACTCCATTTCAAACTTATTGAAAACTTTTCGACTGCCGATTTACACGCACAATATCGCCCTGGCTGTTCGCTAGAATCTAATCTTTTTAAGTTCTATTTTGTCTGTACGTTAGAGAATATGCCCTAAAATCTCCCAATCCCGAATTGATTCGTGTGCGTGAAAGCTTGTGACGAGGACGATCGCACTACTATAAAATCTTAGAAAACAGAACCAAAATGTCATTATTAGAAGCACAGCAACTTACAATGCGATTCGGCGGTTTGACTGCGGTCAACCAGGTTAGTTTAACATTGGAAAAAGGCTCGATCGCCAGTTTGATCGGCCCCAATGGTGCGGGCAAGACTACTTTTTTTAATATGCTGACGGGTATCTACAAACCGAGTGGCGGTCAGTTGCTTTTGGAACAAAAAAATATCACGGGTTTACCTCCCGATCGCCTGACAACTTTCGGCATTGCTAGAACTTTTCAAAATATCCGCTTGTTTAACAACATGACTGTGCTGGATAATGTTTTAGTAGGTAGACACTGCCGATTAAAAACAGGTTTGTTGGGTGCAATCCTCCGCAGTCCGGCTGTGATTGTAGAAGAGCGGGAAGCTAAGAAAAAAGCCTTGACTATGCTTGATTTTGTCGGTTTAGGTGCTTCTAAAGCGCTGGAGTTGGCAAAAAACCTTTCCTACGGAGACCAGCGCAGATTGGAAATTGCCAGGGCTTTGGCTTCCGATCCGAAAGTGCTGCTTTTGGACGAACCTACGGCGGGGATGAATCCGAACGAAACGGCTGATTTAACTCGCTTTATTTACCGAATTCGCGATGAGTTGAATTTGAGTATTTTGCTGATTGAACATGATATGAAGGTGGTGATGGGAATTAGCGATCGCGTGAGTGTTATGGAGTACGGTACTAAAATTGCTGAGGGAACTCCCGATCAAGTTCGCGCCGATCCTCGCGTAATTGAGGCATATTTGGGAAAAGAAGAAGATGGACATGGATAGTATACAGCACTTTCCAGGTAAGTGAAGTACAGAGAAACCGGGTTTCTTGAATAAAACCGGTTTCTGGCGAGAAAT
>NZ_JAUBOR010000055.1:0-31574 GCF_036700305.1 Microcoleus sp. Z1_A1 | reverse complement strand
TTAAGAATTGTTTTATAAAAAACAAATCATGCACAAATATGATTTTCTGTCAACTTAATTTAGATGCGTTTACCCTGCCCTGGAAACGGATTAGCCATTAATTTAACTCCTGTTAATTTACCTAATTATATGATTTTAGCCGATCGATTAGAAAAACGCAGACAATATCAAACTATCATCTGCGTTAATCCGCGTGCATCTGCGATTAAAATTCCCTAAAAATCGCCGTAACTGCTAATAGCAGCCTGCAACCTTCCAATCACTTCATCAACCGAAATCGCCCCCAACTCCCCAGAAGCCCGCGTCCGAATATTCAAACTATTCGCCTCAACTTCCTTCGCACCCACAACACCCATCACCGGAATTTTATCCTTCTCAGCATTGCGAATCAACTTGCCCAAACGCTCGCTATCCTCATCAGCTTCAGCGCGAATATTTAACGCCTTCATCTTCGCCGCCACTTCCTTCGCAAACGGCAAAAACTCAGCGCTGACAGGCAACAACCGCACCTGAATCGGCGCTAACCACAGCGGAAAATCCCCCGCATACTGCTCGATCAAAATCCCGATCAAACGTTCCAAAGAACCGAAAGGAGCGCGGTGAATCATCACCGGACGCTTGCGAATGCCGTCTTCAGCAACGTATTCCAAATCAAAACGTTCGGGCAAATTGTAATCTACCTGAACAGTTCCTAATTGCCATTCTCTATCCAAGACATCTTGGAAAATGAAATCGAGTTTCGGCCCGTAAAAAGCCGCTTCCCCAATTCCCTCAAAATAATTCATTCCCAAAGTTTCCACCGCGCGGCGGATTGCACCTTGAGCCTTTTCCCAAGCTTCATCGGAACCGATGTATTTCTCTAAATTGTTCGGATCGCGGAAACTCAAACGCGCCTTAAAGTTTTTCAGTTGCAGACTCTTGAAGACTGACAGAATCAAATCCACCACATTCAAGAATTCAGCATCCAACTGTTCCGGCGTGACAAATAAGTGGGAATCATCCACCGTAAAGCCGCGCACCCGCGTTAAACCGCCCAATTCTCCCGATTGTTCGTAGCGGTAAACTGTGCCGAATTCCGCTAAGCGCATCGGCAATTCTCGATAGGAACGTAATTCACTTTTGTAAATTTGAATGTGAAAAGGGCAATTCATGGGTTTCATCACAAAACCCTGTTCGTTTGCTGCCGCTTCCTCATCCTCCGCCATCAGCGGAAACATATCTTCTTTGTATTTCTGCCAGTGTCCAGAAATTTTGAACAAATCGACTCTAGCGATGTGCGGAGTCACCACTTGCAAATAGCCGCGCTTGATTTGTTCTTGTTTCAAGTAATCTTCTAAAATACTTCTCAAAACAGTGCCTTTCGGCGTCCACAAAGGCAAACCTGGCCCCACCGGATCGGCAAAGATAAACAAGCCTAATTCTTTGCCTAATTTGCGGTGATCGCGCCTTAATGCTTCTTCTTTGCGGTGTTTGTATGCTGCTAATTGTTCGGGAGATTCCCAAGCAGTGCCGTAAATTCGCTGTAACTGAGCTTTGGTTTCGTCGCCGCGCCAGTAAGCGCCTGCTAGGCTTTCTAGCTCGATCGCCTTTGGATTCAACTCACTGGTATTATCCAAGTGAGGCCCGGCGCACAAATCCCACCATTCCTCGCCCAAATGGTAAAGAGTAATCGGTTCGATCAACCCTTCTAAAATTTCTAATTTGTAAGGTTCATTAATCTCCTTAATTCTGCGTTCCGCTTCCTCGCGGCTGACTTCTTCGCGAATTACAGGCAATTTACGGTTGATGATTTTGATCATCTCTTTTTTAATGGCTTTTAAATCCTGTTCCGTAAAAGGTTCGGGAGTGTCAAAGTCATAATAGAAACCGTTTTCAATCCAAGGGCCAATGGTCACTTGCGCCTTGGGAAATAACTTCTGCACCGCCATCGCCATAACGTGGGAGGTGGTGTGGCGAATTTTTTTTAGTGACTCCGACTCACTCGTGCGGGGCAACTCAATCTTAACGGACTCTTCTGGAGGGGACATGGATTCTGGGCTAGACATCGGCTGAATTAGCAATTAATTTAGTTGCAGTTGCTTCTATATTACTCAGATTGGGGCAGTAAGCGCCGACTTCAGGTTGGGGGACACTCCGGGAAATTACAGCAACAGCCCTGATGGTGGCAACGTTTAGTGCGTCCCGCACTGCGACTCTCAGAAACCGGATTTTTTACTATTTTGGTGGGCTGTCACCCGTCTTGCTATGAAAAAACCTGTTTTCTCAGCAACCGTGAGCTCGCGAACTAAGGATCGCGAATTAAATAACTTCCGTAGGTTGGGTTGAGGAACGAAACCCAACCTACAAAAAATGCAAGTTATTTAATTCTCATTCCTAATTTGGCAGAATTTGGGGATTTCGACTCAAAAATCGCTGCTGGCATAGTTTAATTTATTCACACCCACCTGCTAATTGTTGTTAAATTATTAAATTTTTGTTAGAAATATGTTACAATTTGTAAAGACCGTCTAAGACTATAATAGATAAATAACCCAATTTTGATCCATGCTTAATTCCAACTTGCCCGAGCCAGAATTGCTCAAAGCGTTACTGGAACCGCTGTTAGAGGATTTCAATTACTGGTTCGATCGATCGGCAAAGCTCTTAGAAACTGAGGAAATTCCCTTTCTGGGCGACGAAGATCAATCTGACTTGCTGGCGCGAGTCAAACAGGCTCAGCAAGAAGTAGGCGCAGCTAAAGCTCTATTTCAAGCAACCGGAGGTCAAGTTGGGATTGAAACAGCAGCACTGATGCCGTGGCACAGACTGCTCGCCGAATGCTGGCAAGTATCGGCACGCTTTCGCTCATGGCAGTCAGCTCCCCCTGGAAAATAAGGAAGCGAGTTCAAGTTAAATTTGCAGTCAAATCCCCAACCTTGGGAAATGTGGCGGCCCACTTGACAACCTCAAACAGATTTCCAGTTAATAAGTTATTACTTGCTGAAACACTTTTGTAAATTGCTGTGTGGCTGTTTAGCCCGGAGGAGAAGATAATGTTGCACCTGCTTTATATTTTAGCTTTTACCGTTCTTGCCTTTCTGGCGGTCGGTAACTTAATCCGCAGTCTAGTCACCGTTGGTATGGAGTCCCAGCGCCCTCAACAGTTCAGGGCAAATAATCCCTACCCATCCTATCCTCGCTCTCAACCGGTACCGCATCCAGAACTTTTAGATGAATACGGAAACATAGTCAATGAGCCGCTTTTAGTGATGCGTTCGCTGACTGTCCAAGACGCCCGCGAACAATTAGATGCTCTCTACAAATCATCTCCGGGCGGCAGCGACGAAGGGGGCGAACTAGCCTGATACAACCACAGCCGCAGCATTTATACTTAGGCGCGATGCCTCAAAAAAATATAGGACTTACACGCTAGGTGTCCGAAGCCCGGTTTATTCATAGATGGTGGGTAAAAACCGGGTTTCTTGGGATCAGTCGTCAAAATAATTGGTCGTTAGTTTTTAACTAATGGCTAATTATTTGCGCTTTTTTAAAGTTTAATTACCGATTAACAAGATCGATCGCCAAAAAGCGATAATTATGGCACTGATATCCAAGAGAGCGAGGATAGTTTGACACTCAAGTACAGGGAAACTAGGAATCGGGGCGGGCACGGCGGAGCGAATTTGGGCGAACACCGGGGTACCCCAGGAGAGCGAAACCAATTTTTTTGTACTTTACTTACCAAGTGCTGTAAATCTATCAGATACTGAAGAAGGAGCGCTCTAAACCTCCTATCGATCCTGTTTTGTCATCGGCAAAAATGCACGTTTAAGGCTAGATGATCGTCCCTATTTCGCTACTGGCAGAACTTCTGCAAGCTTTGCCCCAACTGCGGGCACAAATTTATTTCAAATCTTCCATGACAGCCTTGTCTCACGCGATGGAAGACTTAGTTTTGGCGGGTTCCGACGACGAACCGCTAGTCATTGCCAGCTTTCAGCGAGAGCGCTTCTACCGCCAGGAAGCTCACCGCTACCGGCGAATTGCCTCACGCTCCTCTCAGGTATACGTGCTGGCAGCACCGGAAACTGACTTTAAAAATTCCTCGGAATGTCACGAAACGGTGGCGTTTGCACCGGAGGACGGATTGAGTAAAGAGTGGCACTTAGTGGTGCTGGGGGAACACTACTCAACTTGCCTGATTTGTCAAGAAAAAATTGTGCCGATCGACAACCAGGACGATCGCGGGCCACTGTTGATGGATCAAGCTCGCAGATTTGAAGGAATTTGGACGTTCGATCGCGAGGTAAGCTCCAAAGCGGCCGCATTGTTGCTCGATAGAATTGTCAAATATCGCCCGGAATTGGCAGAAAAGATCGATCGAGCGCGAACGACTTACAAACTCAAAACACCGAAAAAAACGAGGAAATCCGCCACTTCCAAAGCCGCCAAACCCGAAATAAGTACGAGAAAAAACTCAAAAATTCCCAATCCAAAATTGAGCGATGCTTTTACCGAACGCTTAGTAACCTACTTGCAAGCAGGCCAGCACAAACTGCTCAAAGCATACAGCGCGATCGCCGCTCAGGAACGCAAAGAACGCCTGGTAAACTTAATTACCACGGCAATGCGGCAGTCTCTCAACCCGCAAGAAATCGTCGAAGTCGCAGTCCAAGAACTCGGCACTGCCCTCTCGGCAAGCCGATGTTTGATTTATCGGTGCAAGGCAACAGATGTGGCGGTCAAAATCGATCGCGAGTTTTTGGGGCCGGGCGCTAGTTCCATGCTGGATCAGACTTGGCTGTTGCAGGAAAATCAAATATGGAGCGACGCGGTGGCGCGGCAAGAGCGAGTTTACATCCAAGACACAGCACAACACCCGTTGATTGTCAATACACAATTCCTGGAAAAAACTGTAAAAAATTGGCAAATTGTCTCTTGGTTAATGGTGCCAGTGCTTTATCAGGGGCGGGTTTTGGGAATGGTGGAAATGCACCAGTGCCGAGCGGTTTTACCTTGGGAAGAAGACGAAATTGCTTTAGTAGAGGCGATCGCCACCCAACTTGGAGCAGCCTTAATTCAAGCAGAAACCTACGCTCATTTAGAAGAACTCAACCAACAATTAGAAGCATTAGACCGCACTCGCAGCAATCTAATTGCCATCACCGGACACGAACTCCGCACCCCACTTTCTACGATTCAAGTGTGTTTGGAAAGTTTGAACTCCGAACCAGATATGCCCCCAGAATTGCGGCAAATCATGTTAGAAACTGCCCTTGGTGATGCCGATAGAATGCGGAAACTCGTGCAGGATTTCTTAACTCTTTCTCACTTAGAAAGCGGGCGAGTCCAATGGAATGTAGAATCGCTGACGCTGCAAGAATGCGTTGATTTGGCCCTTAGCAGCGTGCGATCGGGGGGCGGACTCGATCGACAGTTACCGGAAATTATCGCCGAAGTGTCCGCAGAATTGCCTTTAGTGCAAGCTGACGGAGAGTGGTTGGTGGAGGTGCTCTCCAAACTGCTAGACAACGCTTGCAAATTCACCACACCTCAAGGAAGCGTCACCATAAGAGCGAAATGCAACGGTTCTCGGATGGTGGAAGTGCTCGTAGCCGATACGGGGAGGGGAATCGAGGCGAACAGTTTAAAAGTAGTGTTCGATCGATTTTATCAAGAAGAAGGAGCTTTGCGCCGCAGCGCCGGCGGTACCGGTTTGGGATTGGCAATTTGCAAACAGATTGTTGCCGGCTGGGGCGGTAAAATTTGGGTAGATTCCGCAGGAAAAGACCGAGGAAGTGAATTTCACTTTACTATTCCGATTGTTTAGACTAAATTGATACAGCGTATTCAAGGTTTATGAGGTATACCCCAGAAACCGGGTTTCTTTACAGTTCTCGCATGATTACTGATTCTGTTGCTCGAAACCCGGTTTCTCCGTACTAAATTTACATGGAATATACTGTAAAAAACCGGGTTGGTGGGCGTCTGAGCGCGCAAGTAGCGATCGAGTGATATCAAATCCGGCTGCGCTGGCATGATATCAAATCTGCTGCTAACAAATTTGATATGAGGGGCTATTTACGCCGGACTTGATATCAAATACTAATCTACAGTCGTCTTGAGACGACTTGAGCTATGAGGCTCTTGTTTCAACCCCTGTCGGACTTAACGACTAATATTAATGCCGATGGCATCGGAAGGATTTAACCACAGAGAACGCAGAGCTCGCAGAGAAAGAGAAGAGAGAGATGAATAATTCTGATGCAAAGGTCAAGGAGATCGGCCTCAATCCTCACCCTGTGAGATCAGCCTTAAAGGAGATGTGACCACGCGGTGTTCACCTTTAATATCGAAAGTATCAAAACAGATTCAGGATGCGCTTGCCGTCTTAAACCCGGTTTGGCGACGGAATACCTAGGGATGCTGCCCAAAATTAATACCAGTTTACAATAAGAATCAAACTGTAGGTAAGCTGCAAACCCCCATAGTAATCAGTCATGCCAAATCTAAAATATAAAATCTAAAATCTAAAATGGTATAACTCTCCTGTTCACAAGTCGCGAGATGGTAAAAGTAGCTCGAATCTGTTGAGGCACTGCCGACGCCAGTGTTGATTCGTGAAATTTTTTGAATGCAAATGTTTCGCCCGGAAAAAGTTTTTTTCCAGAAGAATACTCAAACCTAGAGGTTAGAAAAATCGATTATGTCACCTACAATCCAGATGAAATCTACTCAACCTATGGCCAAAAAGCCACAGCTACAATTAGGTTCTCAAGGTAAAGCGGTATTGGAACTCGAACAACTGCTAACCAAGTTGCAACTTTATCGGCATCCTGCTAAAGGAATTTTTAACAAAGCAGTTGAGTTTTCTGTGAAACTGTTTCAGTTTCGGGTTTTCTTGTCGCCGGACGGCATTGTCGGGCCGCTGACTTGGCAGGCGCTTTATACTGGAGCTCCAGTTAATATGCCGATACTAAAATTCGGCAGTTATGGGGAAGCAGTCGCTACTGTTCAGGAAGTTCTCAAAACTTCCCAGCATTATGGCGGTAAAGTTGACGGCGACTTTGCTACTTTGACGGATAAAGCTGTTCGCGCATTTCAAAAAAGCTTTGGGATTGAGGCCGACGGGATTGTCAATCAAGAAACTTGGACTGCTTTGAGCCAAATCCCGCGCGGCTATGACCCTAATTGGTTCTTGACTTAGGGTTGAGGCGGTAAATTGTTCGATCGTCTGTGGGGATAAATTGGGAGAATATGCGATTATTCGGGTGCCCCACAAGCACCAGAATAATTGCTATTTTTTTGGGATTGTTTTTTCGGAATTCGTGCTGCCTAATTTTGTTTTATAATTTGGGTGGAAATTACCAATTATCAATTATTAATTACTAATTATCAATTATCAGAAGAGATCGATCGGCAAAAAACTGTTAACTTTCCTTACAATTTCGACAGCGGTGTCGCCTCATGATGATACGATGCCGTAAAAATCCTTTGGATATGTTTATGGCAGAAGAACTCACTGGACAACCCCCTCTTTTCGGCGGCAGCACCGGCGGCTTGCTGACCAAGGCGCTAGTTGAAGAGAAGTACGCGATCACTTGGACTAGCCCCAAGGAACAGGTGTTTGAAATGCCTACAGGCGGCGCTGCAATCATGCGTCAAGGTGACAACCTGCTGTATCTGCCCCGGAAGGAGCAGTGCATCGCTTTGGGCGGCCAGCAACTGCGGGCTAAATTCAAAATCTCGAACTACAAAATTTACCGCGTGTTTCCCGACGGTTCTACTGAGTACCTGCATCCCAAAGATGGCGTGTTCCCTGAGAAGGTGAACGAAGGTCGTCCCTACAACGGTAAGATTGACCGCAATATTGGCAGCAATCCCAATCCGATTAAGGTCAAGTTCACTGGTAAAAAAACCTACGAAGTTTAGGTTTTGAGCGAATTGCTGAGCTATTTTCGGGTAGTATGTCCTGAAAAGCTCAGCTTGCATTTTATAGTTTGTAGTAGCGCTTGGACGGCAGAAGCTTTTTCTTTATCGCCCAATCGCCACTGCAAACTTCAAATGCGATTAAAATTTAATAAAAATTAATAATTACATTAACCATGAATCTGGTAATCAGGCGAGCAACTCATCAGGATATCGATGTTTGCGCCCGCATTAATTATGAAGCTTTTAAATGTATTTCCGATCGCCATCAATTCCCTACAGATTTTCCGACGCTGGAGTTTTCAACTGAAATTATTGGTCTTCGGATCGAAAGTCCGTTGTTTTTTGGCATAGTAGCCGAGAGTGAGGGTGCGGTTGTCGGCTGCGGGTTTATGGACGAACGCAACCCGATTCGCGGTATCGGGCCCGTCAGTGTCGATCGAACTTTTCAAGGCCGCGGCGCGGGACGGGAAATCATGAAAGCTTTGCTGGAACGGGGACAGGACGCTGTGGGCATCCGTTTGGTTCAGGAATCTTTTAATCTGGCTGCGCTGTCGCTGTACGCTTCTTTGGGTTTTGAGGTGAAGGAAGCTTTCGTGTTAATGGAAGGGAAGTTTCGCAGCCAGCCGCCCCATGGGTTTGAGGTGCGCCCGATGGCTAGTGAGGATGTTGGTGAATGTGCCGCTTTGTGCAAGAAATTATACAGGTGCGATCGAATTTCGGAGATTGAAGACGCCGTGAATTTCTTTTCTCCCTTCGTTGCTTGCAAACAAGGTCGGATTGTGGCTTATACTTGTGCGGTGTCGGCTTTGAGCCACAGCGTCGCAGAAACTGAGGCGGATATGCAGGCTTTGCTCTTGGGGGCGGCCGCGTACAGTTCCGAAGCACAGGTTTCTTTCCACTTGCCGATGCGTTACGCAAGTTTGTTTCGCTGGTGTTTGCAAGAGGGGCTGCGCGCCCTCAAGCCGATGGCGGTGATGGCGGTTGGCGAGTACCAGCAGCCTCATGGCTGTTGCTTTCCGTCTTTTGTTTATTGACAAGACGGTTAGGACGCTTTTAATCGCTGAAATTATTGCCAGGATTGCATTTTCCTTCTTCTTTCTTTCTTCTTCCTTCTATCCTTTACATCCGTTACATCCGTTACATAATCCGTTGCCGAACTTCCTTCTTCCTTCTGATATATATGATATTCCCCGATTTCTCACAATTTTCGGAACTGGCGAAACAAGGCAATTTTGTACCCGTGTATCAAGAATGGGTTGCTGATTTGGATACGCCGGTGTCTGCGTGGTATCGGGTTTGTGCGGGTCAACCTTACAGTTTTCTGCTGGAGTCAGTGGAAGGTGGGGAAAAACTTGGGCGTTATAGTTTCTTAGGGTGCGATCCGTTGTGGATTTTGGAGGCTAAGGGATCTCGCACAACTCAAGTTTACCGCGACGGTTCCGAAAAAGTATTTACAGGCGATCCGTTTGCGGCTTTAACTGAATGTTTGGAGTCTTATCAACCGGTCAAATTGCCGCAGTTACCGCCGGGAATTGGCGGGTTATTTGGTTTTTGGGGTTACGAGTTAATTAAGTGGATAGAACCGCGAGTTCCCGTGCATCCAGCCAGCGAGAATGATTTGCCGGATGGGTTGTGGATGCAGGTTGATAATTTGCTGATTTTCGACCAGGTGAAGCGGAAAATTTGGGTCGTCGCCTATGCGGATTTGCGGGAGGTTGGCGTTGATTTGGCCGATGCTTATCAGCAAGCGTGCGATCGCGTTGGCAAGCTAGTTCAGAAGCTGCAATCGCCGCTTTCCCGCCAATCTACTCTCATAGAATGGACACCTCCCAATAACGGGCAAGATGCCCGTTCCACAAGAGATAAGGACGGGCAAGATGCCCGTTCCACAACCGGAAATACAGAATTGGCTTACACGAGCAATATTAGCCGTGAAAAGTATTGTGCCAATGTCTTAAAAGCTAAGGATTATATCAAAGCCGGAGATATTTTTCAAGTAGTTATTTCGCAGCGACTAGAGGCTGAATACAGTGGCGATTCTTTTGCACTTTACCGCTCTTTGCGTCTGATTAATCCTTCTCCGTACATGGCTTATTTTCATTTCAGAGATTGGCAGATTATCGGTTCGAGTCCCGAAATTATGGTGAAGGCGGAAAATACTGCTGATGGCAAAAAGATAGCAACTTTGCGACCCATTGCCGGCACTCGCCGTCGGGGTAAAACTCCTCAAGAAGATGATGCTTTGGCTGCTGAATTGCTGCAAGATCCGAAGGAAATTGCGGAACACGTCATGTTAGTTGATTTGGGCAGGAACGATTTAGGAAGAGTTTGCCGAAACGGTACTGTAAAAGTTGACGAATTAATGGAAATTGAGCGTTATTCTCACGTGATGCACATTGTGAGCAATGTGGTGGGAGAATTGGCCCAGGATAAGACAGCTTGGGATTTGTTGAAAGCTGGTTTTCCTGCGGGTACGGTTAGCGGTGCTCCTAAGATTCGGGCGATGGAGATTGTGCACGAGTTGGAAGGTTGTCGCCGGGGGCCGTATTCTGGGGTTTACGGGTATTATGATTTTGAGGGACAATTGAATAGTGCGATCGCGATTCGGACTATGGTTGTTCGTTCTTTAGGTGGTGACAAACATTCGGTTTCTGTGCAAGCAGGTGCTGGTTTGGTGGCTGATTCTAACCCGGATATGGAGTACGAAGAAACGCTCAATAAAGCCAGGGGAATGTTGGAAGCAATTCGCTGTTTGAAATAGTGAGGCGGAGCCTCTGGATCTGTGTTACCAGGCAGAGCCTGGTAACAAGAAAACAGCAGTAATTATTGCATTATTGTCCAATTTACCTAAGCCCCTAATATTCGAGTGACCGAAACTGCAACATCAGGAAAAGCCAGCGGATTAATATTACCCTGAGTCAGAGTTTCTCTCGATTGATATCCTTCATTGGTAGGCTCTCGAAATACTATTAATTCCCTAGTTCGCAAATTGACAACCCAATACTCAGAAATGCCGGCTTCCGCGTAAATCTTGCTCTTGATTCCCAAGTCTTTGCTAAGAGTATGATCCGAGTATTCTATCAGCCAAAAGATGTTTTCTGGATAGGGATGATGTTCTCGGTAATCTTGTCCCAAACGTTGAATTACAGCGATATCGGGTTGTGGCTCGGAGTTGCTTGGGGGCAAGATAATCGGTTTACCTTGGCGGATTTTAGCCCGATCGCCCAGCAAATAAATTAGGTACTCTCCAGCCTCATCGCTAGAGTAAGCATGAGATTCTCCTTCGGGAGCCATTTCGATTATTTCTCCACCTATTAATTCAACGTTTCGCCCTTCCAGAATGCCGGCTGCAATGATGCGGTGGTAGTCTGCAACCGTCCATTTTACAGTCGTGACGCTCACGGCGATTACTCCTATGTTTTTATTGTTATTTTAACGGCTGTCTTGCGATCGATGTAACATATCAGTTATAGACTTTTACCAAAGGCATAATTATGAATTTTTATATAGTTGACGTGTTTGCGGAGTCAAAATATGCTGGCAATCAACTAGCTGTATTTTGCGGTGCGGGAGTTGCCGAACTATCTGAGGCCCAAATGCTACAGATAGCGAGGGAAATCAATTATTCAGAAACTACGTTTATTCGATCGCCCGATCCGCGAGATGGCGGCTATGACGTGCGGATATTCACGCCCAAGAAGGAATTGCCCTTTGCCGGTCATCCGACTTTGGGGACTGCGTTTGTGTTGCAGCAAGAGATTATTCGCGAAAAGGTCGATCGAGTAATTCTCAATCTAGCCGTCGGTCAAATTCCCGTTACTTTTAATTATCAAAATGAATCGGCAGAGATTTTGTGGATGCGACAAAACCCGCCTAGTTTTGGTCAAGTTTTATCAGCCGAAAGTCTGGCAAATGTCCTGAATTTAGAACCAGATGAAATTGATTCCAACTTCCCAATTCAAGAAGTTTCGACCGGAGTGCCGTTTATAATTGTCCCATTAAAAACTCTCGCTTCGCTCAAAAAAGCTCAGGTCAACTTAGATAAATATTTTGAGCTAGTTGATACAATGTCAGCGAAAGAAATTTTGATATTTTGCCCAGAAACTTACAGCGACATTAATGATTTAAGCGTGCGAGTTTTTGCCCATTCATTAGGGATTCCTGAAGATCCGGCGACTGGCAGCGCTAACGGCTGTTTGGCTGGATATTTGGTAGAATACGCTTATTATGGGTCAGCAAAGATTGATGTCAGAGTTGAGCAGGGTTATGAAATCGATCGACCTTCTTTGCTGTTGTTACAAGCCGCCCAAAATGAAGGGGAAATAGCAGTTTTGGTGGGCGGTAAGGTGGTGATGGTTGCTAAGGGAGAATTTGTGTAGAATTTTTAACAGAGAATTATTAACCGCAGATGCACGCAGCTAGATTTAGATGCTTGTTTGGCGATCGAGATGTTACAATTTTGCTAATAGCGATCGCAGCACTTTGTCTGCTTCCTGCAGTCGCAGCGCGGGAAAACCAGCCATCTGCGGCCTGAAGCCATTCTGTCTGAGTTTAAACAAAGCGCTTTTTTCGGAAAACTTGCAATTGAGTGCGATCGATCTCAACGACTACTGGCCGCCGTTTGTTGAGGACGATCGCATTGTGTCTGTTTAGCAACAGCAACTGAGCCAATATTGCCACAATCGCGCGCCTTTTGAGAAACTTGCCTTCAAAACGCGCCATTCGGACGATCGCCTCTTCGATTTTATAACAACAGTTGTTACCCTTTTGGGAAATCACAAAAATCGTTCCCGGTATGTAATCACCTTCATTTGCCCAGAAAGCATACCTTTCGCCTAAAGTAAAGTAGTGAAAAACATTGTTAGCCGTGGAAGTTTTAGCTAACTTTTCCGAAACGCCCAAAGAATTAAAAACTACAGTGGATCTAATATAATCCGGGTATTTTGCTGCTATTTGCTGAGCAACTTTGCCGCCCAAACTTTCTCCGATGACATCAGGCGGATTCCCGCTGTGAAATTGCTGCTTGATCCAATCAATAGCACCCGCAGTTTGCGCCGATTTTAACTGGCGTTCTAGTTTTGCCATAAATACATCGGGCGTATCTTCCAAAACGCGATCGAAAGGATACCAAGAACCGTAGCCGCGAATCACTAAAACAGGTGGGTTATTGCCAGAAATGGGAACGCGACTTTCAGCATAAAAACCCGTCCGAGAGTCTTCAAACACTTTTTCTATGATATAATTTCCATCAATAACTTGCCCTTCCCCGTGCCGAATGTAAATTGAAGGATTATTGGGTTTAAAAGTATCGTGCAGTTGGGGTTTAGCAAACTTTTCATACAGGGAATCTAGCAAATGCCTTCCCGTTTGGCGATCGACAAAATCTGATTTTGTTATTTTCATCCCAAATCTCATTTCTAACTGATTGTGGGGGGAAAACCCGGTATTTTTGCAAAATACCTTTACCCAGATTTGGTAGGGGCGGGTTCACCAACCAAATCTAACGATTACGGACAATCTAGATAAACCCGCCCCCCACCACCGATAACCTACGTCAACCCGAAATTTGCATCACATCGGAAAATGTACATGATGATTTATGGTTGGGTTCGGGTGGGTTTTTGAGATTGTTTGTTTCAGGGAATTATTGTTTGTAAAACCCCCCCCTACAAGCACCCGGTACATTCTGATTTATGCTTGGGTTTGGCGGGTTTTATAGATTATCAATTATTAGCAAATATTCTATGTAAAACCCGCCCCTAGCAAATCACTTTTACAAAACTCGCAACGTGCTAGCAACACTATCGACTGCTTCCATCGCGCGAATTTCATCGAGTGCTTGTTGAAAATTACCTTCCCTAACATCGTGAGTCACGACGACAATTTCTGCTAAATCGCCGTGAATTCCCGTCTGCACAACTGATTCCAAACTAACTTTGTGATTGCCGAAACAAGTGCCGAGTTGGCCAATTACCCCCGGAGTATCGCCCGTCAGAAAACGGGCGTAAAAGCGAGTAACAAGTTCCTGCATCGGAGCAATTTTGCAGTAGTGTTGGTGACTGCAACTCAGCAAAGGATGGGGAATCGGAACAGTTTCGGTTTTCAGGATAGCCGCGACATTCATGATGTCTGATACTACTGCGCTAGCTGTTGGGCCCGCACCGGCGCCGCGCCCGTACAGCATCAATTGCCCGATCGGCTCTCCTTCGACTAAAATTGCATTGTAAACCCCGTTAACACTCGCCAGCGGATGAGTTTTCGGCACAAAACTCGGATGCACTCGAATTGACAGCAGTTCGCTTTCTCCCTCCGCTTGCTTGCCATTGTAGCGGGAGGTTTCTCGAGCAATAGCCAACAATTTAATCACAAATCCCAGCTTGTCGGCGTAGTCAATATCAGCCGCACTAACTTTTCTGATACCTTCGCAATGAACATCTGCTAATTTGATGCGTCCGCCAAAAGCTAGCGAGGCTAAAATAGCAATTTTATCGGCCGCATCTAATCCATCTACATCTGCTGTGGGGTCAGCTTCAGCATAACCTAATTGCTGAGCGTCGGCGAGCACTTCCGCAAAGTCTGCGCCTTCTGTTTGCATCCGCGTCAGGATGTAATTAGTTGTGCCGTTGACGATGCCGGTGACACTTTTAATGCGGTTTGCACCTAAAGATTGTTTGAGGCTTTGAATGACTGGAATGCCGCCGCCGACAGCAGCTTCTAGCATTACGTAAACGCCTTTTTTGTTGGCGGCCTCGAAGATTTCATTCCCGTAGCGGGCGATAACTGCTTTGTTGGCAGTGACGACGTGCTTGCCGCTGGCAATAGCCTGTAAAATGAGCGATCGCGCCGGTTCCAATCCGCCAATCAATTCTACTACAATATCAATTTCCGGGTCAGTTGCGATCGCTTCTAGGTCAGTTGTCAGCACATTTTCTGGCAATTGTAAAGACCGAGTTCGAGAAATATCGCGCACTCCCACCCGATAAATTTCCAATTCCTGCAACAGCGGATGGCGGCCATCTGGGGAGAGCAAAATCTCTGCTGTTCCCGCGCCAACTGTACCCAAACCTAACAAACCAATTTTGAAAGCCACGACTTTGACCCGTAGAAACTCAATTAACCTACAATCATTGTATGCTAATCAAGCAATTTGTCATTTAAGTAAGCTCAATATCCAGATCCCCGACTTCTTTAATAAGTCGGGGATCTAATTTGAGATGACAATTCACAGTTCTGAATCCATGTCTACCCCCATTTCTCGGAGTCGCTGGGCCAATCTTTCGGCCCGCTGGCGTTCTGCATTATTAACTTGCTGTTCTAGCTGCTGATTTTGCTGTTCTAGTTCCTGATTTTGCTGTTCTAGCTGCTGTCGCTGTGCTTCTTCTTCTCGAATTAAATCTTCTACTAGCGGCGGAGATAGCACTTGATTAACCGATAAAATAAATTCAGCGAACTGTACAGACTGAACTTGCTGTCCCGGCAAAAATTCCTGGTGAGAATAACTGCCTTCATTTTCTGGACGGCTACACACTCGTATTTTTAGTAAATTGGGGTCTACAATCCAATATTCAGGGATATCAATTAAGTCATATTCTGCCCGTTTGCGAATGTAGTCGTCCCGCCAATTTTGACTGGTAACTTCGATAACTAACAGCGGTTTTTCTTCAAAGTCCAAGACTGCGGAACCAGGTTGGGTACAGACTTGTTCCCACAGACTCTGAGTGCAAATCACAACATCAGGAACGCGAGAAGAGTTTTCCTCAGTTCGGACTGCGGTAGTGACAATTGCAACTAGCGGGAGGTTGTGTGCTGCAAAGAAGCGCCGGAACTGATAAACTAAAAATTCACAAATTTTGATATGTATTGCTGTAGGTGTTGGCCTTTCAATCAGATTGCCCCGATATAATTCATAACAAACACCTGATTCTCCCTGGTAGTCCAGATACTCTTTAAAGGTCAGTTGTTGGGTAGAAATTAGGGTCATGTCAGCGATCTCCCTTTCTCGGTGAGCTTACTTCATATTTTACACTACTGTTTAAAACAACTGTTTAAAACAATTGTAGGGCGAGCTCAGCCCACCCTACAAATCAGATTAAATCAGGTAACACATTAATAAGTTTCAACGTGCCAACGGTGCTCTTTCTTCAACTGTTTCTGATAGCCAGCCCAGTCAACACCGTGCTTGCCAGCCGCGGCCGACATTCCCTCATCAATTCCGCCTTCCATACCCTTCAAACCGCAGATATAAGTGTGAGTATTCGGCTTTTGAACTAATTCCCACAATTGGTCTGCGTTCTCTTGAATCCGGTTTTGAATGTACATCTTGCCGCCGTCAACATTCTTTTGCTCGCGGCTGATGGCATAAGTCAAGCGGAAATTATCGGGGAACTCGCGCTGCAATTGCTCCAACTCTTCCTTGTAAAGAATGTTGGGAGTGTAAGCAACTCCAAAGAACAACCAAGCTAAACCTCTGAATTTGTAATCGGGATTGTTTTCTTTAAACATCCGCCACAAATAAGCCCGGAAAGGAGCAATACCTGTACCGGTACCCATCATAATAATGGTGGCTTCTTCGTCGTCGGGCAACAACATTTCCTTGCCTACGGGGCCGGTGATTTTGACATCATCCCCCGGTTGCAAACCGGTGAGAAAAGTCGAACAAACGCCGAACACTTGTTCGCCAGTCTCTGGGCTTTTGTACTCTAGGCGGCGCACGCACAGCGAGACTGTTTTGTCGTCGAGGTTGTCGCCGTGACGGGTGGAGGCGATCGAGTAAAGCCGAATTTTGTGAGGTTTGCCGTTTTTATCCGTGCCATCAGGAATAATCCCGATACTTTGACCTTCGAGATAGTGCAAATTGCCTCCAGAAATGTCGAAGGTGACGTGGCGAACTGTGCCGTCGCCGCCTTCTCTGACTAATTCTTCTGTAGAAATGCACTTACCAATATAGGGATTGGCCGGTTTGTAGAGGTTGACAGGAACCTGAACTTTTTCCTTGGCTTGAGTCATGGGCTTAGTTTCTTCTCCAGATTTCTGACTCTGTAGCCCTGCTTCTGGTGCGACTTTGCCATTTGTTTCGGGAGCGCTGTTTGAGGGGCGGATGCTGACAATTCTTCCACCCATCCGAGCAATCCGGCGCATTTCCTGATTCATGCGATCGTAGGGCACGGAGATAAATACGCTGCCGCTACGGCGAATCGGGTTACTTATTTGGTCAGTTGCTTGGCTCTGACGCATACCCTCCACTTCGTAAACAAAGATGCGGCTGCCTGATTCTGAGTTGGCCGCCACACCAGATATGCTTGGGCTGTACATTGGTTGATTTTCCTTCACGATACAGAGTTATAAAGAAAGAGAATGTGACGTTAGACTCAATTTACTTTTTTCTTAAGGCCATCGGGACTAATTGGCCTCGCCAATTTTTGGGCCCCGCCACGCCGGCGGGAAGGTTGAAGTTGCGATCGCTCGCGTATCAAATCCCTACTAGCCGAACGCCGCGCTCACCGAGCCCGCTTTGCGTTCGGCTGTTGACCTATAGCTATTGTTGTCTGCGTACTGCCAATATTTTACCCGATCGGGGGATCTGCCCCGATAAGTCGTTTTGATTGCCGATCGGTGATGGAGTGTGGCATCGGGCAACAAATAGCTCCTATTGACCGAAAGCAGCCAGGTACAAAATCCTGGATTTATGACTCCCAGGCTGACTGACGGGTCAATTCTACAATCTCAAATCTCAAATCTCAAATCTCAAATCTATCGACGTTGAGCTTGTAGTGGGCGATCGCATTCTGGTAAGATCAACTACTAAAGTTAGTGTTAATAGATATGACGATCTTAGGCCCCAAGCAATCCCAAATGCCTTGTGCGATGGGATAGGGAGCTGCGTAGTTCAGCCCAGGCGGGTCAATCCGCTCGAAGTAAAAAAGAAAGGGGAGGGATTCACGCCTCCCATGTCATACATAAATGACTATACTTTTACAAGCTATTAATTACTTGCCTTGAAGATTGCTTGGGTCTTCCCGGGCAGGCAATCAACTCACTGCTGTATGCTGGTGAGAACTCGATCGTCTCGGGGTAGCACAGCAGCACAAAGCCTGCTTGCCGCTACCTGCGGGCTGAAATTTTGTGGAATCTAGACTTGAGTTAGTTAGTAAACAGTGATTTTGTTAGAGGGAAACTATGACAAGTAAGCCGGATCGCGTGGTTTTAATTGGCGTTGCCGGAGATTCCGGATGCGGAAAATCTACTTTTTTACGCCGATTGACAGATTTGTTCGGGGAAGATTTCGTGACTGTAATCTGCCTTGACGACTATCACAGTCTCGATCGCAAGCAGCGCAAGGAAACAGGGATTACAGCCCTTGACCCCAGAGCCAACAATTTTGACCTGATGGCCGAGCAAATGAAGGCTCTCAAAGAAGGTCACGCGATCGACAAGCCGATCTACAACCACGAAACCGGTATGATCGACCCGCCCGAAAGGGTAGAGCCGAATCACGTGATTGTGATTGAGGGGCTGCATCCGCTGTACGACGAGCGAGTTCGATCGCTCCTCGACTTCAGCGTCTACCTCGACATCAGCGACGAGGTAAAAATTGCTTGGAAAATCCAGCGCGACATGGCGGAACGGGGCCACCGTTACGAAGACGTGCTGTTTGCGATCAATGCTCGCAAACCGGACTTTACCGCCTACATCGACCCGCAAAAGCAATATGCTGATGTGGTAATTCAAGTGTTGCCGACCAACTTGATCAAAGATGACAAAGAGCGGAAAGTTCTGCGCGTGCAGATGATCCAGCGCGAAGGCATCGCCAATTTCGAGCCTGCGTATTTGTTTGACGAAGGTTCAACAATTAACTGGGTTCCTTGCGGCCGCAAGCTGACTTGTTCCTATCCCGGAATTAAGATGTACTACGGGCCTGACGCTTTCTACGGTCACGAAGTCTCGATTTTGGAAGTAGATGGTCAATTCGAGAATCTCGAAGAAGTTATTTACATCGAAAGCCATTTGAGCAAGACTTCTGCGAAGTATGAAGGCGAGTTAACTCACCTGTTGCTCCAGCACCGCGAATATCCTGGTTCTAACAATGGAACTGGTTTGTTCCAAGTGTTAGTCGGATTGAAGATGCGGGCGACTTACGAGAAGTTGACTGCAAAAGAAGCGAAAGTGGCTATGAGTGTTTAGAACACAGACATGAAAGATTTGGGAGGCGCGATCGCGCCTCTTTTTTTGTGGGAAAATGAACCGCAGAGGGCGCAGAGGGCGCAGAGTAGAGTTAGGGGAGGGTGTTTGGAAGTAGAGATTTTAAGAAGGTTTCTCCGGCTTCATTGAGGTCGCCATCTAGGGAAAAAGTTAGACGGCGAACTCGGATATCGCCATGTTTTATGTCTAGTTGCTCTGTGAGGTCTTGCGGGTAAACGAGAATTGCATTTTGGCACTTTAACGCATTGGCGTAAGCAACTATTTGATGAATGTCCTTATTGGCTACTTTATCGGGAGCTTTGTATTTCGTATCGAGGACGTATTGGACTTTTTTTGTTTCACTATCGCGTATAATTAAGTCAATCTTATCGAAATAATTTGTGTCATGTTCAACTCGGTGTTGTGGTTCGACCTCAAAGCCTTTTGGTGTATTTGCTTTGAGCCATTCAGCGACAAATTGTTCATATAAATTAGCCATGTCTATGAGAAAAGGGAGCATTTCGCGATCGCCTGTTTCGTGACTGGGCCCTGTGTTATCTAAAAAAAATCGACATAAGGCGTGTAAAAGTTGATAATCTTCATTCAAACGGTGATAATTTCTATCAATACAAGCTTCTGATTTAAAATGTTTTAATGTGACAAATCCTTGGAGTGCGTGAAAGGCTTTTCGCACAGTGGATGAAACAGATTCACGGCACAAACCGCTGCGGCCAATTATGAAAAGTGTCCAAGCCAGAATTTGATTGTCTTCGATATCGCCTGTTTGTTCGTTATAGTCGCATTTTAGTTTAACATCCCAAGGTTTTTGCAGGGCTGACCGCAAATCGACGCGGCCGCGAATGTAGGCGAGTCTTTCTGTTTTGGATAAGTAATCGCGATATAATCCTTTGCGATAGCGTTCTAGAATTTTTTGGGCAAGAATGTTAGCTAATTCCTCGTAAATTTCTTCTAAAGATTGGCACTGAATCGATCCTTGAAAAAATTTTATCTGGTAGCCATAGTCAAGCATTCCGAAGAGGTTGTTTATGGGAACCTTTGGGCGGATGGCGATGTGAAATTCTGGAGTGATGGGAATGTTGCCAACTTTGCCTTTAGATTTTAAGCGCCATTTATATTTAGTTTTAGGGTTGGGAAATTCTATATCTATTTGCTTGGCATAAGTCTGGTGTATTTTTTCTCCTACTAATTCGGGTATTGAGTCTTGTTCAAAAGTTGCTAATTGATATTCTGTAAGTTCGATAATTCGGGGTGATTCTGGTTTCATAGATGCTGTAACGCCGTGTTTTCGGTAATGAGTGTAGCGTTAGATTATCAATTGCTCAATTTATCTTTAATTTTATCCCACATAAAATCATCCATTTTTTTCTGATTATCAAAGAAGTATTCTTCGAGGTATGGCTCAATTTCCCTTTGCCAAATATCTTGGATGTCTTCAGCTAAGGTTTTTGTCAAAAAGAAGGAGATGCCTAATTCATAGTGTTTGTTGTTAATTTCTTTATTTACTTTCCTAAGAATACTAATTAATTTATCAACGGCAAAACCTGTTGCCTCTCTCTTATGATAGTTTTGCAGCAGTTCATAGTTAGGATAAAGGGGGATGAATGCGAAGCGGCGGCGGAGGGCTTGATCGACTAAGGCAATAGAACGGTCTGCGGTGTTCATTGTGCCGATAATGCGGACATTTGTAGGGACTCTAAACTTTTGACCGCTGGCTAGTGTAATAAAGCGTTTTGTGTCCTGTCGGTCATCTAGGAGATACATTAACTCGCCAAAGACTTGAGATAAATTTGCGCGATTAATTTCATCAAGAATGAGAACACAAGTGTCTTCACAGACTTCGGCTTTTTCGCAGAATTCTAGGAACCTACCGGGAACTATTGGATAAGTTAATTGCCCATCTTGACTTTGAGGACGGATGCCTTGAATAAAGTCTTCATAAGTATAAGCTGGATGAAATTGGATAATGTCTGAGAAACCGTCACCGCCACCGACTAAGTGTTGGGCGAGTTTTTCTGCTATGAAGGTTTTTCCGGTTCCGGGCGGGCCTTGGATTATGGCTTGGCCTTTGCGGTTAATGGTGTGTATCCATTGGGTTAGTTGGGTTGTTTGAAAACCAGTAATTTGAGAAATTGCTTCTAGTTGGTACACGGGATTAAATTCCTTTTCATATACTGAAAAATATTGACTTATAAGAGCAAGGGAATCATCATTATTATCCTCGCCATAAGATATTAACAATAATGGAAATAGTTTTTTAAAGGTTTGTGCTATTTTGTGAATTAACTGTTTAGCAGAATATCCTAATAAATCTTCGGATTTATTAAGTGATAGGGCTACGAGAATATTATCATAAGAAACCATTCCAGATTCAATAGAATCGATAGTAATCTCTTTCAAGATACTTTCTAATAGTTCATAAATAGATTTCTCAGGTTTCATTGTGCGCTCAAACTCCTCCCAACCATTATAATAATAAGCTTCCCCGCCATATTTTAAACGACACTGATGCCTATTGGGAAGGTTATAACGTTTAAAATAATTGAGGAAATCAACATCACTTTTATAAGTATGGTAATTTTCTACCACACTAGCAAAACATTTATCTGCTGCCCAAAAGCCAAAAATTAATCGGGATTCTTGAAGTAGTAATATTAACTTAGAACTGTTATCGCTATCGTTGAAACACAAAGTTAAACCGTAAGCTGGTGCTATCTCATATTTTGTTTCAATGTCAAAAGCCCATATCTCATCCTTGATATTTAGATGTTTTGTCATACAATCAGGCAACTGCTCTTCTACCTGGCTTAAAATATACTTTAATGGCTCTTCTACATATTTTAAGCAATCTTTTTTGTGTGCCATGTAAAAATCTGAGACTTGGCCTGCATAAAATTGTGCCAATAGGTTAAATGTCTCTGCTGAAAAAGGACATTCAGGATGTACAAAAACTTTTTCCATTTTTTCTGTATGTTTAAGGTGACTCAATTGTTGTTCTTAAATTATTGTAGCCGATCGCCCTTCCCGACACCAGATATCTGAGATACGATCGCACTCACCATCCTTACCCTCATCAATAGCCCTCCCAAACCAGTAACACTGGCAAAACCGCTAACAACAGTTCCCGGAAAAGTTAAAACTGTGTCGAAACAATCTAAACGTGCTATATTCAACTCCGTAAACCCTGAACTGCGCTTTCAGGTAATGCAAATTTATAAACGAGTCAACTGAATGCTCTCTACTTTCAAGAAATTAGCTTCAATTGCAATCATCTTTGCCGCCCTAAAACTTTTACTTAATTATCCGCCTTTCAGAGAAATAGAAAATTATATCGCAAATAGAAACCCAGCAAGTGCCACCTTAGACAATGGAACTCTGCAGCAAAAACCCAGCAGCCCGCCTCCGGTACTTCCCAAAAAACCACCAGAGCAAACCTTTGATGTAGTAGTATATGGTGATGAAGTACCGGGGATATGTGCGGCGATATGGGCGAAGAAAACTTTAGGCCCAAAAGGCAAAGTTGCGATCGTGCGATCGACCTACGGAAGAGATCCTTTGGGCGGCTTACTTACCCGCGGCGGTTTAGCTTACATCGATTTAGATAAAATCCCCAATTGGCAACGCCAACCCTACGCCCAATGTTTTAAAGAATTCTTAGATAAAGCGAATGCGCGCGAATCTTGCTTAGACCCAAAAAGGGCAGATCAAGCTCTCAGACAAATGCTTTCAGCAGCAAAAGTCAGAGTTATTTCCAACTCAACTCTTACTCCCCACGTCGTAGATAAAAAAATCGAATATGCCCAAGTAAAAGGCAGTAGCTTAAGAATTAAAGCCAACTCTTTTATTGACGTAACTCAAGACGCTGAATTAGCCAGAAAAGCCGGATTATCTTATTATACAGGATATGAATCTCAAAATATAAAATCCAAAAATGAAACTTTAGCAGTCTCTGTAGTTCCGACAATTACAGGTATAACGATGTCCGAATTCCGCAGAATAGAAGATGACATTCTATACAATCGGCCTTTGGTAAAAAAGATTAAAGAAAGCATTACAAAATATAAAGATCCAGCCAGTACAAAATTCTGGCTGAAGAATTTTTGGAGTACGATTTATCAGCCATATACAGACGGCTACGACATCAGAAGTGTAGCTATAGGAGCAGCGTATCACATAGATAGAAATCTGCCCTTTAGTCAAAATAAAGGATTCTTTTTTGATAAAGGCAATGTCTGCGTTTATAACAAAAATGTGCTGTCCTGGAACGGGTTTCTGTTTAAATACCAAGTTGACCAAATCATGAAGATGGAAGCTAACGGCAGAAAACCGACTCCTGAGATGATTAAAGAAATGTCACATCTCCAACACTGGCTACAAAAGAAGTCGGGTAAAGATGTGAGAGTATTTATTCCAGACGAGATTTATATCAGGCAAAGTTTGAACGTTCGCGAGGTGGTAGATCCGCTAACGGGGAAGGAGATTATCAAAGGGGGAACAGTACCCGGAAAGTCGATCGGCAGTTTTTCCTACGATTTCGATATGCGGGGCGGAGTCAAGCATTTATCTACGAGAATTCCGCCGCTGCCAGTGTATAATTTCGGGATAGAAAGCGCTTTGGCTAGCAAAGTGAATAATTTAGCCATTGTCGGGCGATCGTCGGGTTATGTCGGTATGGCGGTATCTGTCGGGCGAATTGCGACGGTGAATATTTATCAAGGACAAGGTGTGGGCGTCGCCGCTGGTTTGGCTAGCAAGTTCGGCGTGCCGCTGAATTCGATTACTTCGGCTGAAACGAAAAAAACTCTGGAGACTTTAACGGGGAAAACGACGTATTTGTCGGGGAGAGATACGAGTTATGGGGTGGATTATAAGGAAGTGAAATAATCGACATATAGCAGTCGCCCGTGTTGCTAAACTATGTTAAACCAGGCCTACAAACTAGAAACTTTTGTTTAAGTTTGAGAACAAAAAACGCAATTCCTGGAGTTTGATAACTGTTATTCATTGCGATTCTTAATTATTGCAATTTGTTTTACCAGTAGGACTAAGGCAAAAAGAAAATCGGTTTCTCTGCAGAATCGTGGCTTTCTCCCAGAGAAGGCAGGTTTTGGATTAGGAATTTATGTCAAATAAGATATTAAAAGGATTTAACCACTGAAGATGTCGAAACCTCATATTCGACGGCGCAAGATTCCCCAACTCTTAGATATCCTCTCGATCTTCGCTCTGCTGCTGCTCGTATTCTGTAATAATGTTCTGAATATCCTCTGCTGCAATATCGACTTGTTCGGATTTGGTGTAAAGGGTCAGCAAAATGATTCCCGTTGCTGTTTGGACGTAGTAAATTAAACGGTATCCACCACTTTTACCTTTTTGAGTGTCGCTATTTCGGGCTCTCAACTTGAAGACTGCATAACCCACTCCAGCAATTCGATCTCCTGGCAGTTCTCCCCGTGTGAGTTGTTCGATAATGGGTTGAATATCATTGCGAATGCTGCGGTATTTTTTTGCAAGAGTGCGTAAATTGCGATTGAAGGTTGGTGAAACTATAACTTGAATTAAGGGCAAGTCAGTCATTTTCAATTCCTTCCCACATTTGAGCAACCGAAATGGTTTGCCCAGTCATGGCTTCGTGCCAAGCTTGCCGAAAATCTTGTATAAGCGCTGCTTTAGATTGGTTCTCTCCGTCAATTTCTGAGGGTTCTGGAATACTAAAAGAATTAGCAGGAGGCATCTCTTGGATTTCTGCTGAGAAAACCTCTGGCAGATTATTTGGCGAAATGATTACCCCCTGACGTTGCTTTTGGCTTAGAAACTCTATAAAACTCGCAACTAATGCCAGATGTTCTGGAGAAAGTCGATCGAGCCATCGATCGATTTGATGTCGAAGTGCTGCTACATTCATAATCCCATCAAACCTTTTAATTTTACCTTGATTTTAACGTAAACCCGCCCCGCCTGGAATATCGCTCTTCCCTCTGCCTCTGCGCCCTCTGCGGTTCAAACCTCTTCTCTTCCCCCCGCTGTGGCACAATCTTATATATAAAACCTGCACCCTCTCGCCAATGACCGCAAACCTACCCCCCCAATACGACCCCCAAGCCACCGAAGCCAAGTGGCAAAAATACTGGGAAGACAACCAAACCTTCAAAGCTGACCCCGAAAAAGGTGGCGAACCTTACTGCGTAGTTATCCCGCCGCCCAACGTCACCGGCAGCCTCCACATGGGACACGCTTTTGAAGAGACGCTGATTGATGTCCTCGTCCGCTATCACCGCATGACTGGACGCAATACCCTGTGGTTGCCGGGAACGGATCATGCTAGCATCGCAGTTCAAACTATTCTGGAAAAGCAACTCAAAGCAGAAGGCAAAACTCGCCACGATTTAGGCCGAGAAAAATTCTTGGAACGGGCCTGGGAGTGGAAAGCTGAATCGGGCAATACTATTACTAATCAATTACGCAGTTTGGGCGTGTCTGTTGATTGGTCGCGTGAACGCTTTACGATGGATGAAGGCTTATCCGCTGCGGTTTTAGAAGCGTTTGTCCGCCTGTACGATGAGGGGCTGATTTATCGCGGCAATTACCTGGTGAATTGGTGTCCGGCTAGTCAGTCTGCTGTGTCGGATTTGGAGGTAGACCAACAGGAAGTTGAGGGCCATTTGTGGCATTTCCGCTATCCTTTGACGGACGGTTCTGGTTATTTGGAGGTGGCGACGACTCGGCCGGAAACGATGTTGGGGGATACTGGGGTGGCGGTGAATCCACAGGACGATCGCTACAAGCATCTTATCGGTAAAACTGTCACTTTGCCGATCGTAAATCGCGAAATTCCCATCATTGCTGATGAGTTTGTCGATCCGACTTTCGGAACTGGTTGTGTCAAGGTGACACCCGCCCACGATCCGAATGACTTCGAGATGGGTAAGCGTCACAATTTGCCGTTTATTAACATCATGAATAAGGACGGCACTTTAAATGAAAATGCCGGAGAGTTCCAAGGACAAGACCGATTTGTTGCCCGGAAAAATGTGGTGCAGCGGTTAGAAACTGACGGGGTTTTAGTTAAAATAGAAGATTATAAGCATACTGTTCCCTACAGCGAACGTGGCAAGGTTCCGGTCGAACCTTTGATATCTACGCAATGGTTTGTGAAGATAGATCCTCTTTCTCAACGTGCTTTAGAAGCATTAGATCAAAGTAACTCACCCGTCTTTGTTCCTGACAGATGGACAAAGGTTTATCGGGATTGGTTGGTGAAGCTGAAGGATTGGTGTATCTCCCGCCAATTGTGGTGGGGACACCAAATCCCGGCTTGGTATGCTGTTAGCGAAACTAACGGCGAAATTACTGATACGACACCTTTTATAGTTGCGAAAACTGAAGCTGAAGCTAAGGAAAAAGCTACGGCTAAATTTGGTAATGACGTAGAGTTAGCCAGAGATCCAGACGTATTGGATACTTGGTTTTCGTCTGGGTTGTGGCCTTTCTCAACTCTGGGATGGCCTGACGAAACTAATGATTTGGAGTTTTACTATCCGACAACTACTTTGGTAACAGGTTTTGATATCATCTTTTTCTGGGTTGCTAGAATGACGATGATGGCAGGACATTTTACTGAAAAGATGCCTTTTGATACTGTTTACATTCACGGTTTGGTGTTGGATGAAAACGGTCAGAAAATGTCTAAGAGTAAAAATAACGGTATCGATCCGCTGCTGTTGATTGGTAAGTACGGTACTGATGCTTTGCGCTACACTTTGGTTAAGGAAGTGGTTGGGGCCGGTCAAAATATTCGCATGGAGTACGATCGCAAAACTGATGAATCGAAATCGGTGGAAGCTTCGCGTAACTTCACGAATAAGTTGTGGAATGCGGCCCGGTTTGTGATGATGAATTTGGAGGGACAGACGCCGCAACAGTTGGGAAGTCCTTCTGGGGGAGGTGGTTTGGAATTGTGCGATCGCTGGATTCTTTCTCGCTACAATCAAGTTGTGCAGCAAAGCCGCAATTGTTTGGAAAATTACGGTTTGGGGGAAGCGGCGAAGGGACTTTATGAGTTTATTTGGGGCGATTTCTGTGACTGGTATATTGAGTTAGTCAAGTCTCGCTTGCAACAGGATGCTGAACCAAATTCTAAGAAAATGGCACAGCAAACTTTTGCTTTTGTGTTGGAAGGGATTCTGAAACTGCTGCATCCTTTTATGCCGCACATTACTGAGGAAATTTGGCACACTCTGACTCAAACAGGTGATGGCGAATGTTTGGCTTTGCAAGCTTATCCTGAAGCTGATATCTCGCTAATTGATGCTGATTTGGAACAGCAGTTTGAGTTGTTGTTCGGTACAATTCGCACTATTCGCAATTTGCGGGCAGATGCTGATATCAAACCCAGTGTGAAGGTGACGGCGATTTTGCAAAGCGAAAGCGAGAAAGAACGCCAAATCATCTCAGATGGAGGTATTTACATTCAGGATTTGGCAAAAGTCGAAAATCTGACAGTTACTGCTAGTTTGGATGCAGAACCCCCCCTTAATCCCCCCCTTGGTAAGGGGGGGCAAGGGGGGTCAATTGCTGGGGTTGTCGGTACTGTGCAAGTATTGATTCCCCTGGCTGGGGTGGTGGATTTGGCGGCTTTGCGTGCTAAATTAGAGAAGAAGTTGAGCAAGGTGGAAGCTGAAATTAAGCATAGTGCGGCGCGCTTGACTAATCAGAAGTTTGTGGATAAGGCTACTCCTGATGTGGTTCAGGGGGCGAGGGATGCTTTGGCGGAAGCCCAAAAACAAGCGGAAATTTTGCGCGATCGGCTAAAGTTGTTTTAAGGAGTCATTAGTCGCGGGTGGGTTGAGAAACCGGGTTTCTACGAATTTTTCGGTTGAGTAACGAAAAATATTGAAAGAAACCCGGTTTCTGAGGAGATTATCATTTTTATTAGGCTGGGCGATCGCTGTATAAAAACATCCCAAAATCCCGTAGGGGCGGGTTAACCAGCCATCTATGAAATACACAAACAATCTCGTAAACCCGCCCTCTCCTCAGCCATTATTTACATCACAATTTTACCTCTAAATTCATCGTACATTTTTATTGTTGGTGGGCGGGGGCGGGTTTATAGTATTATTGATGTTTACCATAAATGGTTGGCGAACCCGCCCCTACAAATTTGGTTTCAATAATAGAACCAATTGTGCTAACACGGGCAATTAATCACCAATTACCAATTACTAATTACCCTCATGTTATATTTAGCCCAAGTACAAAAGAAGGAAATTTTAGGCGAGATAAGTCTGCAATTGCTGGCTTGCCAAAATTCTGATGATACTTGGGCTATGCTTTGTAAAGAAACTCTCTTGACAGTACCGTCAGATTTAGATCAAAATGTTTTAAATGAAGGAATGCTAGTATTAGCAAATGTTGACGAAAATAGCCAGGTTTTGCATATTCAAGCAGCTACAAACTGGGTACTACAATTAGTAGAAAAATATTTAACAACAGGTTTTACTCCCGATTTTTTGCAGCAAGAAGCCCAGAAAGCCGAAGATTGGCGGCAATCTCTCACTTTGCAGAGTCAAGAATTGTCTCGCCGCTTGATTGAAGTTGAAGCCCGCCGAGAACAAATTCAAAATTTAGAGGCAAAACTCCAGCAGGAAAAGCAATTGTTGGAAAGTTCGATCGCCCAATTGCCTATTCCGCCCGCTACTCCACTAATTTGACTTAAAATTTGATTTAAATTAACACACCAAACGTAGGAACACGGCACTACCGCGTCCCCACTAACCTAATATGCAATTTGCTGGACATCATATAATTTGTAACTTGACAAATACCCCTTACCAGTTGCTGAATCGCCAGCAATACGGCCCGCGACTAAAGCACTTTTGACTTCAGCCAAGCAGCGGGGAGACACCGCAGTTTCTGAGAATTGCTAACATAAGCGCGCTTCTGAAACACATCGTACTGATTGCGTTCGATCGCATTTAAGATTCTGCTGTAGAGCATTGTAGCAGCCCAAACAGTCCAGCGGATATCGGGACTGAGCACTTTGATTCCGGGTTCCGCGCTGGCGTATAATTTGCGAGCTCGCTGAATTTGAAACCGCATCAATTCCCGCCAGCGGTTGTCAATCACACCGTTGAATAAGTCTTCTTCGGTGTAGTTAAACAAGGCTAAGTCTTCTAAGGGAATGTAAATGCGGCCGCGACGGGCGTCTTCTCCGACATCGCGCAAAATATTAGTCAACTGCTTGGCAATACCCAGGGCTATCGCTTCTTCTTTGGGAATTCTATTCCCCCAGTGCCAATTCCAGTTAGCAGCGGAGTTCGATTCGCCTACACCCATGACAGACATCGACATCAGCCCTACAGTACCCGCTACTCGATAACAGTAAAGATTGAGCTCTTCAAAAGTTTCGTAGCGGCTGCGGTACAAGTCCATTTGCTGGCCCGCAATCATCTCTCGAAACGGCCCAATGTCGATCGGGAAACGAGACAGCGTATCCACCAACGCTACGTCGTAGTCGTCGTGAGGATGGCCGGCAAACACCGATTCTAGCCGTTTTTCCCACAGATTGAGGGTTTCAGGGGTCGTTGCATCAGAACCCGGCCCGTCTACGAGTTCGTCGGTGCGGCGGCACCAGACGTAAATCGCCCAAATCGCCCGACGCTTGGCTTCGGGCATGAGTTGAGTGCCTAAATAAAAATTTTTGGCATAACTCGCCGTGACTTGGCGGCACAGTTCGTAAGAGTCATCCACAGAAGCCAGAGTTCTCATGCACTGGAGTTTTGACAGTTGCAGCATCCGAGAATAAGAAATTTAAAGATTAGAACTGATTTTCCCCCGTTTAGAAAACGGGAGATTTTTTACGTCTTTATGAAAAATTCTTAATTTTTCATTTGTTATTGGCCGTCGAAATAGCCTGCGCTGTCAGCTTACCAGAAAGCACGGCACCTTCCATACTCGCAAGATAACGCTGCATCGTATAATCCCCCGTTAGATAGAAATTGCTAATGGGAGTTGTTTGTGTGGGACGGCACTGCTGGCGTCCGGGAGTTGCTTTGTAGACGGAACGAGGGGTTTTGACTACGTGATATTTGAGCAGTTTGGCTGGTTCTGGGATTTGATCGGGAAAGAGTTTTTCTAACTCGACCATTGTGGCTGCGACGATATCTTCGTCAGATTTGCCTATCCAGTCTTTGGCCGGTGCTAAAACCAGTTCCAGCATAGATTTGTCTGGGTTGGCATATTCGCGGCAGGTGTTGCTCATGTCGGCGTAGACGCTCAGCAGGGGCGATCGCGAGAACAGCAAATGGTCGATATCAGTTAATTTGCGATCGAACCACAAGTGTACATTAATGACGGGTACTCCCTCCAAACCTTCGAGCTGTTTGAAATAATCCATTTCGCCCCAAGGTTTCGGCATTATCAACTTCAGCGGGTCAACCGGCATCGCGGAAACGTAAATATCGGCCGTCAGAATTTCTGACTCTGCCCCTTTTACTCCCCGAATGTGGAAGCCGCGCACCGTGTTGTCATCGTTGAGCAAAAACTCCCCGATGGGTGCATTCAGCCGGACTTCACCACCGCGCTCAGTTATGTAGTCTACCATCGGCTGACACAACCTCTCTGTGGGGGAACCGTCTAAAAAGGCCATTTTCGAGCCGTTTTTCTCTTGCAGGAAGCGGTTGAGGGCTGTCAGCAGTATGGTTGCCGATATTTCGTGGGGGTCAATGAAATTGAGCGCCTTGGACATGGCGATAAATACTTCTTTTTCGACTCTGGGGGGGACGTTTTGCTTTTTCAGCCAGTCGGAAAACGAGTATTTGTCCATTTCTTCGACGTATTTTTGACCCTGAAGCATCGCCGGAATCAAACCTATACCGAAGCGGATTTTTTCGGGCCAGGTGAGCATATCGTTGTTGCTCAAGATGGCTGCGACGCCGTTGAAGGGGGCAGGAAGGTCGGGAAAGTCAAAGCGGGAATAGGTTCCGGGGGTTTCCGGCTGATTGAAAATCATCGAGTGCTCTTTCCATTGCAGCCTGTCTTCAATGTCAAGTTCTTTGAAGAGTTGGAGCATATTCGGGTATGCACCGAAGAAGATGTGGAGGCCGGTTTCATACCAGTCGCCGTCTGCATCTTTCCAGGCGGCTACTTTGCCGCCGAGTACGTCCCGACTTTCTAGGAGGATGGGGGTGTGGCCCGCGTCGGTAAGATATTTAGCGCAGGAAAGTCCTGCTAAGCCTGCTCCGGCGATCGCAACTCGCATTTGATACTACTTGGCCTCTGTGTTCGCTTCGTTTTCATTATACTTTACAACTCGTTACATTTTTTTAGGGAAATCTGTAGGGACAAGGAACTGGCCGTAGGTGTCAACACACACGTTAAACCGACAGTCCGACAGTCCTCGCGCCTACCCGACAGTCCGGCAAGGGTTGAAACCCCTGCCTCAAAGCAAAAGTCCTCTGAAAGAG
>NZ_JAUBOR010000054.1:0-31805 GCF_036700305.1 Microcoleus sp. Z1_A1 | reverse complement strand
TTTTCTTGTTTTCTTGACCCTACATTAGATTCTTCTGAGTCCTTGTGTCAAGCCTAATTGAGATGCTCTTACCCTGATAAAAACTCGGCTATGCACAGTTAATTTCTTTATCGATTTTGGTAGACTATTAGGAGCGATCGACGGATGGAAGACTGTTTAAAATTGTACTGTTTTTAAATTATGAACAGTGACCTATCTGTTATGAATTATACAAAATGAGCCGTTACTGAGAATTCTCGCGGACGTGCGATCGCCCCCAAGGAATTCAGGAAACAGATTCACCGCCACACAGCAAAAAATATCTGGATTCGCAAGCTGCGAGTCTTCGTTTGCCCGGAGATGACAAAGCTGCCTTAATTAACACAAATAAGGGCTTGGCAAGAAAATCTAAAAAATATTTCCTTGAGAAACAAGAATAAAAACTTGCTCGCTTATTGTAGCCCCGGTAACAACACGTATGCCTAAAGTTATAGTCCACAGCCAAGTCTACAGGACGAGCTAAATCAATAGGGTGATGTGGCGGTGTCCGGGTGTTAAGAGGGGCGATCGAATAGGAATGTTCCCGGAGCGATCGCTTCCCAATCGGGGAGTCTAAAACCTAGGAAGGCAAGGAGTTGGAGACAAGGCTGAACTTTTTGAGGTCAGGAAAGTAGCGTTAGCACTAAACTCTGCCGTATTGTGGAAATCGAGCCAAATTTGTAACAGTTCTTAACTATAAAGAATTCTGCCAAAACTGCTAGCATAGTGACACTTTTGCTAGCAAAAACAGATAAAGTAAATAAAGTTGGCTAGCTCTAGACGCGCCGATCCCCATCCTGGGGATGTTGAATCAATTTGATTCATACCAAGTGGTTTTAGAGTTACAATCGGAATCAAAGCATCGCTATTTAACTGAGTTCTTTACTTACTTTTACTTTCAGCTATGAACGTGGATTTTATCAAAGCCCAAGTCAGGTTGCTACAGGGTGCAAGTTCATCGGAGCGAGAAACCCTTATTAAAAACATCGGCGTCTGTGCTGGCGTGATCCGACCAGGAGAGTACGTGACTCCGCAACGGAAGCACGCTATTACTCTCTGGCTGCAAACAAATGCGGTTCGCCTCCGACTTCCCCAACTTCCTCTGGACTTATCAGGCCAAAAGCCTTAACAGGGAAGTAATCAAGAGGTAGCGACAGAATCAAAGAAATTAGTCAATCTTACCTAAAAGTGCGTTTTTATTGAGCTGTACAGGATCAATGAAACACGATGAAGATTGAAAAAATGTTTGTAGGGAAAGTTGGGCTCGAAAACACGCCTGTGGACAAGAAGCGGCCGACCGCCTTGGTAGAAGCAGGAAGTGAACGTCAAACCTGCTCTAAAAGTAGATTTGAGTAAGTTTCACAGAAAGGATTATTCTGCACAACTATAACCTGGGTTATTTGCTTTTAGATTTGAGATTCACGATGTAGCTGGTATTGGATAAATAGGCTATTTGTGGATCGCCTGAAAAATTATCCTATTCAATAGGTATAACTAATTACAGGGGCAGTCATTGAACTGCCCTTACTTTTGAACCAGATGCGAAACTGTTGCAAGTTACAATAAACGCATCTACTTGTAGATAGAGTTTATGTGAACTCTCGTGTAAGCAGCAGTGGCTCTATATTATTTGGTATGTTCGAGATGGGAGGGAGAGAAGGGGAGAGGGGGAGAGGATTGGACGACTTTTGATAGGGAATTAATATCATCAAACAGAACGAGTTATAGCAATCCTTGCAGGAGTCGTACCAAGATGTAGGGGATAGTACCTTTCTTTGCCTACCCTGGCCTCATGGGGCAACCACGGGGGGTTTGCCCCTACAAGAATGACACAAAGGATTTAGGATGGCTATATTACAATTCACTTGCTTTCTAATATATTTTTCCACAAAAATACTGTGAGCAAAAAACAAAAATTTCCTTATTTAGTTGGTTCCCGATGGACTTCACACCAAAAAACTTGGGGGTGGCGACACTTTCAAGTGGTCAACCGAAAAAACGAAGGTAAATGGGTATTTGCAGAAATGGTGGCGGCTTGCGATCCAAATGTGCGTTTTTGGCTGAACGCCGCACAGCTCAAAGACCGATCGCTCTGGCAAGCTGGATGGCAGTCTACGCAAGAATTAGAGGAATTAGAAACTGCCGACTAAAAGACAGGGCTGTGGGGTAGAGAGAGGGGAAGTTCCGTCGCCTGCTGCTATCGTTCCGATTAAAACCAATACGGAGTGAGACTTTCCCGGTTTTGAAAAATCTTTTACATGACTACAACTCCTGGAAACCTTTATGTAGCAGCGTTTTTGCTTAACTAAGTCAAGGGCAAAAATCATACAGCATATTCCATGTATATGTGGTAAACACAAGAAGAGCGATCGCCTGCTGTTTGGTGCGTCGCCACCCGTCAATCTGCCATATTTATCAAATATGAAGGAACGACACACCCTACCGATTAACTAAATTAAGCCAAATGACAGAAGCCGCCAGATAAATTCCATCTAAAAGTTTGCAGCGCGTTTGTCATCGCTCGGTACTGCTTGAGATTGACTAAGGTCGATCGTCCCATATTTCCAGCGGTACTGGCCGCAACCTTCCCGCTACTTCTACACTCGGCCAATTCGGATCAAAAGTCAAATTTTCCAACGTTCCATCGCTGTGAATTAAAAACGTATCCTCAATTTTTGCTCCCGACAAACTCGGATTCCAAGCCACAGCCATATTTTCTGCCAAAATATCTGAAGTAGCCGGATTCGCCACAATTTCGCGCGCCAAATATCCCGTAGTTCCGCCTTGATGGTGTTCCGCAATTGCTTGAGGATATCCGTGCTCTTCGTAAGCAGTTTTAAGCGTATCGTAAACCGCATTCAGCGTTACTCCAGGCCGACACAAATTTAGCGCCGCTGCTTCAATTTCTCTAACTTTTCGGTGCAACTCTGAATGCTTTTCCCCAAGAAAATCGAAACAGACAAATCTTGTTAAATTTGCATACAAACCCCCTCCCCTGGCGCAAAATACTAACATTGCTTGTCGTCCAATTTGTTCGGCGGTTGCTGTGGCGTGGCGGTACAGCGGCAAACGCCTTTCTCCAGCAACTAAGGTAAGTGCTGGATGCAAACCTCTCGCCCACAATGCCTCTGCACCGGCTCCCGCTAGCTGATATTCTGTCCATGTGGGTTTGGCGGCGGAAAGTACCTCTGTCATCGCTTCGCTGGCTAAACGCCCGACTCGCCGGTATCGCTCTAATTCGCTTGACATCATTGTCTGTTTGCGAGACTGTAAAGATGCGATTATTGGCATTTCTTGGGAAGTTGGCCGATCGCTCATCACGTTACCGCCACCAGTAATTTGTTTGACAAAAGCTTCGCGCTGTGCAACATCTGCCCAAGGATAGATGTGCATTTGAAAGTTGGCTGGCAATTCCTCGTCCTGCAAGCGTTGAGCTTCGATTTCATCGGTGAGAACCCAAGCTGTTTCGGCGGTAATTAAAAGTTCTGCCACTCCGGTTTCTGCGGTTAGCAATACTGTATGAGAACCGCCGGCTGTGGCCCAGGCAAACCAGTCTGTACCGCGCAAGCGAAGGGCGATCGCTTTTGTTTCGGTTAAGGCTTTGCGGATGAATTCGAGTTTTAAATCGACTTCTTTGTTGAATGAGTTTATCATATATGAAATAAGAAAGAAGGAAGAAGGAAGAAGGAAGAAAATCACTGATTTTAGTTAACATTTGCTAAATCTAAAATCTACAATCTCTAAAATCTAAAATCTAAAATCTAAAATCGATAGATACTGCTTGCAATTCTTTAGCTTTTTCTTCGGGTAAAGCGTCGTTTGCAAACATTCCGGCGGCGAGTTCGGTTCCTGCTAGGTATTTTAGCCGATCGCTCGATCGATAGGGCGGATAAAATTGGGCGTGCAAATGCGCTTCTGGATGGGGTTCCCCGTCTGTGGGCCCTTGAAACCAAGCCATCAAATAAGGGAAGGGGCGATGCCACAAACCGTCGTATTTGAGGGTGACTGTTTTTAAGGCTTTAGCCAGTGATTGACGCTGTTTTTGGGTCAAATCGACAAATGTAGCAGCGGGAGTTATGGGCGCAATCCACACTTCGTAAGGGTAGCGGGCACAAGCGGGGACAAAGGCGATCGCCTCTTCGTCTAAATAAATAATTCGCTGGTTGTCGGAAATCTCTTTTTGAATCAAATCTTGCAGCAAACCGCTACTGTTTTTTTGATAGTAAACCGATTGACATTCTAACATCCGTGCCGGCACCGGTGGCACGAACGGATAAGCGTAAATTTGACCGTGGGGATGGTGCAAAGTTACTCCGACTTCGACGCCGCGATTTTCAAAGGGCAAGACGTATTGAATTTCGGAATTGCTGCCAATAACTGAAGTGCGATCTGCCCATACTTCTAACAATAATTCCAAATGAGATAACTCCAAAGAACCGAGGGAAGCCAGCGGATCTTGAGTGAAAACCACGACTTCGCAAATGCCTTTGGCTGGCAAAGTTTCGACAATATTTGCAGGTGCGTTTTTTGCTTGCAAAGTCAGCGAGGGAAAGCGGTTGTCAAACACTGCTACATCGTAATCTCCCGGCGGCAATTCTGTCGGAAACTTAGGGTTAATTGTAGCAGCCAGCGGGTTGTATTCCGGCGGCGGCATGAAAGTTCTTCCCTGACGGTGGCTGGCGTATGCTACCCATTCCCCCCGCAAAGGATGCCACCGAAAGTGCGGGTTTGCCTCTACGGGTTCATTGCTGGGACTTACGGCCGCGATACCTTTTGGGATTGGGTAGCGGCTGTACAGTGTGAGTGGGCGGCCGTCTGGTTTTAGCAATGTTTGGGCGTACATTTTTTGTAGGGGCGGGCGATCGCGTTTAATATATGTTAGGAGTATAACTTCGTGTTTTGAGAATCTGCCCCTACCTAAAGTCGCAAATTATTTTAACAAGTTTAAGAATGAGAATTAAATAACTTAGAATGCGTGATGGTTCTTGTGGGATGGGCGTCCCGCCCGCCCTTTCTGGACGGGCGGGACGCCCATCCCACTTTCAAGAGTGTAAATTATTTAATTCGCGATCCTTAGTTGGCAGTACCAACCTCAGCCGATCGTCTGCTATTGTAGAACGGGCTGGAGAGCTCGGATCGGGATTCAATTTAAATGCGTAGCAGCTTACGATCGCAATTCCCAATTACCCAGTATATTTATCGCTCGACTATTCGATCGAGCTTTTCCTTAACCAACAAGTCTAACAACGAGCGCAACACAAACAAACCACCGAATCCCGAAACCGCAAAAGCGGAGATCGCCCCCGTTTGATATCCGCCCACTAGCAGCACTGCACCCGACAAAAAGACAAAACCAGTCAAACAAGCGAAAATTAGAGTTTTCAGGGCTAAATTAATGCGTTTCAAGGCTCTTTCGCTCTCTAGATTTCGCACTCTAATTTGCAGTTCGCCCTCTTCAATTCGCTGCTCCAAACGGTTGAGATAAACTTGCGATTTGCTCGGCTGTCGTAACTTATATGTAATAAAACTTCGCGCTTGCCTTGCCAATTCTCCGATCGCATTTCCCCGCCCCTTGCTCACCGCAATACTCTTGACAAAAGGCTGAGCGGATGCTAGGAAATTGTAGTCAGGGTCGAGAGTTCTAGCAATGCCGTCGAGAGTCGTCACGGACTTGACAATAAACATCATTTCTGCAGGCAAGCGAAACGGTTGCTGCTCAAACATGATGTAAAGTTCGTTCTTAATTTCATTAAAAGCTTGAAAGTCGATCGGCTTATCAATAAACTTATCCAACAGAAAAGCAATCAACCTGCGTACCGGCATCATATCCGGCATCCGCTCAACTAAGCCGATCGTAATTAAAGTATTGAGTACCTCGTCAGTATCCTTTCTCATCACAGCAAAAAACGTTTTGACCATTTGGTCTTTAGCCAGAGACTTCACCTCCGCCATCATCCCAAAATCGTAAAAAATCAAGCTACCATCTTCTGTCACCGCCAAATTTCCCGGATGGGGGTCAGCTTGAAAAAAACCGTCAATTAACAACTGTTTCAAATAACAGCAAATTCCAAGTTGATTGAGCTTCACAATATCGACTCCAATCGCCTCTAAACTAATGCGGTCGTCCACCTTAATCCCTGGTGCGTATTCTAGAGTTAGCACTTTTTTAGTAGTGTATTGCCAGTAGACTTTGGGGACAATAATCTGAGGATATTCTCGAAAATTTTGGCTAAAGCGATCGGAATTTTTACCTTCTTGCAGGTAGTCAATTTCTTGATATAAAATCTTAAAAAACTCGTGATAAATAGATTCTAGGTCGTACTTGCGCGTCCCAGGCAAATAGCGATCGCAAAAACGCATCACTTGGCGCACCGCCTTGACATCCAAATCAAATAAACTTTCCAAACCGGGACGCTGCACCTTTACAATCACATCTTCCCCGGTGTGCAGCCTTGCTTTGTGTACCTGTCCCAGACTCGCAGCAGCCAGTGGCGACGGGTCAAAATCGCGGTACAAAGCATAAATATCCTTGCCTAACTCTGATTCTACAAGAGCGATCGCCTCTTCGGAACTAAACTGAGGAACCCGATCTTGCAACTGTTCGAGTTCCTTGACATACTCAAGCGGCAGCAAATCTGCGCGAGTCGAGAGAGACTGCCCGATTTTAATAAAAGTCGGGCCTAAATTCAGCAAAGTATTGACCAACCAATGAGCGCGAATTCTTCTAGTTTGAGGCGAATTATTTTGCAGCAGTGCGTCCCACCACAAAAAAAACATAAACTTTCCCGCCGCTGCAAAAATGTCTATTTGCCGTGCCAGTGGCGAATATTTAGAACGTTGCCAACGCAGGGTTTTAGGTGCAGCTTTTGTGAGCATAATATTGGCGATCGAATTCCATGCACCGTGACAATTTTTAGGGACAATCCAGGACGCAGAAACCGGCTTGTACGAAAAGACGGGTTGCAGGCCTTTGAAACAGTTAAAAAACTCAGTTTCTTTGGTCTATACTGCGTAATACAGCGGATTCCAGGTTTATAAAGTACACCCCAGAAACCGGGTTTCTTCTGGATTTCTCGCCAGAAACCGGTTTTATTCAAGAAACCCGGTTTCTCTGTACTTCACTTACCTGGAAAGTGCTGTATCATCTCCGGCTATACAATTATAATTAAGTTCATAGTAAGTAATGCCAGTCCTGATTAATTAATAAATAGAGGACAGTCGTACTCACTAAAAACACGCGCTAATTACTGCCCAATAACCAGACATAATATCAGTCCTGGGTAAAATCAGCAATCGAGAACCGGCAATTTAGACAGCAACCAAACAAACAATTCAAAACAGAGGACTTGGTAGTGTTTACAACATTTCCAAATCTCCCTCTTCTGGCAAGTCTTGTCGTTTCGCCTGTTCGCGGCCAATTAAGAGCAGCTTCTCAACCGAACTATTCTTCTACATTACAGAGTTCCGCTGCAAATAGCGGCAGAGTCAGAGTAAAAGATGTGCGCCACAAATTGTCAGCTTCTAAACTTTCTGCCGGACAGCTAGATACATCAATAGTACCATTCAAGTGCTGCACTAAACACTTTACCAGAGCCAGCCCCAAACCCGTACCGGCGATAGCTTGGTCAGTAATGCCAGTGCCACGGCGGAACTTCTCAAAGATGTGGGGCAAATCAGCCGCAGAAATGCCACGCCCGAAATTAGAAAGGCTCAGGACAATATAACCGACTGCCTCAGACACTTCCAAAACTACCGCCGTTCCAGAAGCAGAGTATTTTCCAGCATTCGTCAGCAGTTCCAGCAGTACCCGATTGAGAATGTCCGGGTCAGTTTCCCAGCAAGGGGTCAATTTGGGCAAATCCACCTTAAGAGTCAATTGCTTATCCGCCCACTGTTTTTCAAAATCCCTAACTAAATCTTGAAATAAACGGTTGAGATCGATTTTGATTAGAGAAATTGGGACTTGCTGAGGCTCAAACTGCTTGAGGGCCAGCAAATCGTTAACCAGAGCAGTTTCCTTAGAACACTGCTGTTCTAGAATGTCGAGATACTTAGTCCGATTCGCTGACGGCTGTTCAGCTTGTTTGAGCATCAGAATCGCCAGCTTCATGATTGTTAAAGGGGTACGCAACTCGTGACTCAGAGTGCTGAGAAACTCGTCTTTAACCACCTTCAATTTCCGCATTTGCTCTAGCTGATTGGCAGATTGTTCGTACAGTTTCCCCTGCACGTCGAGACTTTGCTGCAACTGAGCGTTTCTGTCTAAGACTACGGTTTGCAATTCCTTAAGCGTTTGAGTTTGGATCATCATCTTGCTCGCTTGAGCGCTGACTGATTCGAGAACTTCTAGTTCTTCCGGGTTCCAAGTGCGCGGCTTCGAGTGCTGCAAAACCAAGAAACCCAAAACTGTTTCGTGGCAGCTACCGCCCGTGATGGGAACCAGCAGCAAGCCGCGAATGCCTTGGAGTTTCAAAATTTCTGTGGCTACTTCTTGTTCTTTGGCGATTAATTCGCCTGCATCAGCGAGGGCTAGGGGTCGGGGCGCACTGTGGAATGCTTGGTGGCACAAATTAGATTCTGACAGCCAAAAACCTGGATAGTTATTTGGTTTTGAGTTGGGGATTTTGGATGGGGACTTAGCAGTTTTATCCTTGTTTTTTCTTCTGGATGTTGAGCTTTTTTTTTCGACTGCGCTTTGTGTTATTGCCTGTTTATTTGGATCTTTTTTTACAACCGATTCGCAAACTAATTCGACTTTCGCTTTGGGAGTTTGATTGGGGGAGCGAGTTGTAAATAGAGGATCTGTATATTTCAATAGGAGGATTTGGCCTCTATCTACTTCCATGGTATCGACGGTATTTTGAATAACTTGCTGCAATATTCGATCGACTTCTGAATTGGTGCCGAGCGAGACAGCAACTAACCTGAGTAGATTTTTGTATTTAGCTTGTCGCTGTAACTGTTCGTTTAAGCTGGCAATTTCTTGAGTTTTTTGAATGTGAGAAATCGCGCTGCCGATCGCATCTGATGCTGCTTCCAGGCGCTGCTGATCGGCTACCGACCACTCGTAAGGTTGCGACTTACCAACAATTATCATGCCATTTACAGTCCCTCCAAATCGCGCAGGCCCTGCCAAAATTGCCCGAAAAGGCAGCGGAGTCGCAGGGGAATTGGGCGATGAAGCTGCCGGAATATCAAGATAGTCGGATATCACCACTATCTCTCCGTTTGCTAGGACGTTTGCCCAAGCGGGATGTTCGAGTGATATGCTAGGCGGTTTTAATCCTGTAGTTTGGGGGTGTTCCGGTGTTTGAGTCGAATCGGCAACATCCGCAACATAAGGGAGATTGCTCCAATTTTGCCAGTAAGCGTTCGGATGTACTACTTTCTGGTCAACCACAGCAGTAACCAAACAGAAATCTGCCCGCCATGCAGCCCCCAAAGTATTGGCTATTTGCAGCAGCAGGAGTTCTCGATCAAAGCTGGTGGCGAGAATTTGGCAAATTTGTCGCCCGAGAAGGGCAGGATCGACCTGGTACTGCATAAGACGATCCAGAAATTTTGGGACTGAGACTGATTCTGCGATTTGCGGTAAATGCAATGTGCAAGACTCTGACGGCGATCTGTCGATCAAAGTAAAGTCTTGATTTCTCTGGCGATCGATCATGGCAACCAAGCCTTTATTCTAAGATGTTTAAGCCGACTACCGCTGCAACAAATATAGAACCTCTCCATAACTGTCGGCTTAACCATTATGAGTCTGCTTTCTGTGTTTGTGGAGCCGATCGGCGGGTGACTCGATATGTAAAAATATACCCAGATATGACCGAGTTCTATTTTCCTGTTTTCTACGCTTGGATCTGTACGGGATGAACTTTGCCATCCTTGACCGGATGATTATCAATCCCATTCCCCTAATTTTGACCCCCTCGCATCCAGGATACCCGCCACGTGATTCATCCGTCCAAAAATCAAAAACCTGTATCCGATGAAACTTGCCCCCGAATTGATCTGTGGGGTCGCCTCTAAAATCTAAAATCTAAAATCTAAAATCGATTGACGGTTATTAGTAGTATGAATCTTTTCTAGAGACCGCTTAGTGACACCCATCTTCTCACTGTGTGATGTTTCCTATTTAAGTTTGTGATACTAGCAAATTTTTATTGTGATACAAATCCGCCGATCTAGTAACGCCGATCGCAAAAATTCAAAATCCCCAAATTATCACTCATAACGCCGGCTGAGAGTTTCCGAGTTTTGACTCAAAAACTCATTTTTCACAACACCTAGAGCAGCGCGGCGAACTCTCTTGTTAAATTTATTTATTTTGTGCTTCCTGTTGGGCTTTATCGCTATTTTGGCGATAAAGTGCCGTCCGGTTCTGAGCTGTGGTGTAGCGGGGATGTTTGGAAGGCACGGCTGCCATCAAATCGGAAGCTTGCTGCCACTTAGCAGCTACGACTAACCAATCCTCGCGAGATTGAGCGGTTTTGCCCTCGGTGGCTGCTTGTTCGGCTACTCGCACTGCTTGTGCAAAAGAGTCACCAGCAGAATTAACAGTCTCCTTAGAAATTTTCACAGCAGGTTTTGCCTCCGAGGGAGGAGCACTGGCAACTGCTTGGGTGCTGGCTTGTTTAGTGTTTGGCACTTGGGAATTAAGTCCTTTGTAGATGGCGGCCGCTGCAGCGAGCAACAGCACGCTCAAGCTGATGCCGCCGACGATACCGCGCTGAAATTGTTGCGGTTGCTGCATCGATCGAGGTATAGCCATTCTTGGCAAAGCCCGCTTGCCTCCCACAGCTTGTCGTTCGTGATGGGCTGTGGCTAAACGCTTGAACAAATTCGGCTTTCGGAGTTTAATTTCTTGAGACCACAACAGTTGATTTTCGGGATCGCGGCTAATTTCTTCCAGCCACAGCAGTTGGTGTTCTCGGACAAGCCGGCTGTTGATGTTGACTCGGCGAATATTGTGGGGCGAAATGCGTTCCAAAATTGCTCGGACTCGATCGACCAAACTAGACTCTTCGAGCAATTGGGGCGTTGCAGCTTCGCACAGCAGTTGCAACACCCCGTCTGCAAACACAGCTCGGGCCCTGACCCCTACCTGTGCCAGTTCGTCATTAAGGATTTGAATAATCGATGCAACCGAGCCCTCGCGAGCTTGTCGAGCAATGTCATCTATTGGATTTGCCATAAAACTATGTTGACGCTTAGCAACTGTTAATTGTTAACCCAAAGTCTCGGATCTAATTTTTATTCATACAGGTTATCACTGACACTGCCAGGTTAAAATGAACAGATGCAAATCTTGCATACCGATCCACTTAAAATTATCACCACAGCATCGAGCGAGGCTAACAGGAAATAAACTATGGGTAAAGTAATTAGCGGTCAAATTTTTGTTGTAGACGACAACATCGATACAGATCAAATTATCCCTGCCGAATACCTGACCCTGGTTCCCTCGAAGCCGGATGAGTACGAGAAACTAGGCAGTTACGCGATGATTGGGTTGCCCGATCGCTATGGTAAGTTTATCGAATCCGGCGAACAGAAAACCCGGTATCCGATTATCATAGCGGGCGAAAATTTTGGCTGCGGTTCTTCGCGGGAGCACGCTCCGATCGCTCTGGGGGCTGCAGGTGTCACAGCGGTGGTAGCTTTGTCTTACGCGCGCATTTTCTTTCGCAATTGCTCGGCTACTGGCGAATTGTACCCGATCGAATCAGTCGAGCGGCTTTGCGACTTGTTTGTAACGGGCCAAGAAGTGACGATCGACTTTACAGCAGAGGTAATTGTCAACCACACTCTCGATCGAACTTTCTCGCTCAAGCCGTTAGGAGAAGTAGGGCCAGTAATAGATGCCGGAGGGTTGTTTGACTACGCGCGCCAAACCGGAATGATTGCGGCTCGCTCTTAACTTTTAAACCCCCTGCAATGTCAGGGCTGTTTCGGGGCAGCCACGGGGAGTAGGGGTCGGATTGCCCCTACAGAAAACGATGATTTTGACTCTTGTAGTGCTACCCCTACTCCCCGTGCCTACCCTCCCCATCCACGATTTGCTCGTGTTTCAGAGATTGGGGCAGCCACGGGGGGCAGCCCCTACAAGAGGATGAAACAGCTCTGCCTGCAATGTAAGGTGGACGCCTGGGCGCACCTTACGAATATCTCCCTCCTCAAACCCCTGCAATGTGGGGTGAGTGCCAATTTTCTCAAATCGAGTCAATAAAATTCAATAAAATACGTTGGTGAGCAATCCCAAAAGGTCGCACATCTCCTGACTGCTCAGAAAAGCATTTGCCGGCCCGAATCTGCTGGGGTGTCAACAACTTCATATCCCAACCCTCAAGCAAAACTAAATCCTTGACATCCGCACTAAGTTGTGCATAAAAAACGTGGCGAACAACATCTTTTTCGACATCACAACAGAAAAAAGAAACACTTGCAGGAGCATAGCCAATTTCCTCTGATAATTCCCGCACTACAGCAACTTCCGGCGTTTCCCCCGGTTCCAAGTGTCCGCCAAACAAAGCCCAATGTCCGGGATACCTGATATGAGGAATATCGTCTCGCAACTGACAGAGAAACTTGCCGTCTTGGTACAAAATCGCGATCGCAACGTGAATTTTAGTCATTTGTTAAAAAGCAGAAAGAAGGAAGAAGGAAGAAGGAATAAATTGCTGTAGGGGCGGGTTCACCAACATCTGTAAAACCCACCAAAAATCTAGGTAAACCCGCCCCGACCATAATATTATGGTTAATGAACTTTGAGGATAAATAAACAGATCCAAATCGCCCAAGCGCAACTATAAACCTTTGATTTTTATGAAATAGAATCACTTAATGAAATAAATTATAGCGGTTCTCAAGCGTGGTGAAATATGGGGGCGAACCCTAGGCCCACGGCTCCCTATGACCACCTCATGTTACTGAGAAAGGCTATAGCATCTTCCTATTTTTATTTAGTTGCCGCTGGAGTGCGCTTTAATTGTTCCATTTCCTCAACATAAACTTCACCTAAATCTTTTCCGGCCAAATCCTTCAGAGTAATACTCTTGTAGCGGACTTCTCCCTTCAGCAATACTTCATCGCCAAGCTGGGGCAACTCTTGCTTGGTTAAAATCCAAATACTGCCAGTACCATCCTCAAGTTGATAAGCCGCAGTCCCCACAAACGGAGCGCGATTTTCCACCTTTCCCCGGAGATAAACTTCACCATCGACTTGTCGCTTTTGTTGAATGTCGCCAATGCTAGCAACATTAAAACCAAGATTAAGTTGAGACATGGGTAAATTGCCGCAACTGAAAAAACCGCTGGCGAGGATTAGCGACAAAGAGCTGGTACAGAATCTTTGAACCCAAACTTGCTTAATTGCAGTAGTCATTGTCAACTGATTTGAGATGTGAGATACGACTTACTTTAACAGAATCCCCAGAATCGATCGCAAGTAAGAAATTTCTCTAGTGTAGTCCTTGGCGGGGATTAAGCTAAAATCTAAAATCATCAGCCCCTAACCCAGAGTCTACAATGGATGCCAAAACTGCTCAAATACTAGATGGCAAAGCTTTAGCGACAAAGATTCAAAGCGAGCTGAGCGATCGAGTCCGCGCCCTACAACCCAAAAAGGGTCGTCCTCCGGGACTTGCGGTGCTGATGGTAGGGGACAACCCAGCTAGCGCAGCCTATGTTCGCAATAAAGAGCGAGCCTGCGCTAAAGTTGGGATAGCTTCCTTCGGCCAGCATTACCCAGCCAACGCTACTCAAGCCGAACTAGAACTTGCAATTCGTGCACTCAACGAGGACGATCGAGTAGACGGCATTTTAGTTCAATTACCGCTACCAGAACACTTAGATGCAATTTCGCTGCTGTACCAAATTGCCCCCGACAAAGATGCTGACGGACTTCACCCTGTAAATTTAGGCCGTCTCGTGCGTGGCGAGGAAGGTTTGCGGAGTTGTACTCCCGCCGGAGTGATGCGGTTATTGCAGGAATACCAGATTGATTTAAAAGGAAAAAACGCCGTTGTTTTGGGACGGAGTATTTTAGTAGGTAAACCGATGGCGCTGATGCTTTTAGAAGCCGATTGTACTGTTACTGTAGCTCATTCGCGATCGCAAAACCTAGAATCGATTACCAGCCAAGCTGATATCTTAATAGCCGCAGTCGGCCGCACAGAAATGATTACAGCTAATATGGTCAAACCTGGATCGGTAGTAATTGATGTCGGTATTAACCGCGTCGTCAATCCAGACGGTACGAGTCGTTTAGCCGGAGATGTTGATTTTAATGCGGTTAAAACAGTAGCCGAATTTATCACACCGGTGCCGGGAGGAATCGGGCCGATGACTGTTGCTATGCTTTTGGAAAATACCGTTTCGAGTTACAGCATCAAGTAGTCATTAGTCATCATTACAAATACACTTAACGTAGGGTGCGTCGCTTGCAGAAAATTTCCGTAAAAAATCGAGTTTTGAAGAAGCGACGCACCATACAAAACAATTAACGTAGGGTGCGTCGCTTGCAGAAAAATCCCATGAAAAATCGAGTTTTGAAGAAGCGACGCACCTGACGATGTTCTCGAATTTGAATATTTGCGATCGCGACGCACCCTACGGCTTGATAGCCACAACGCGAATTCTGCGATAATCTGCACTCCAATTACCATCGCGGTACAGCGCCGATCGCAAACGCTTTGCAACTGCGTTAATTACCTGCGATCGCACATCATCAGACAACCCCGACAAAAACCCGCCAGCAAACATTTCAATCCAATTTACCATACCCGCGCTGCCACCTTCTAGGCGAGTCGGGCGATCGAACAAAACCGCATAACCCACATCAAATCCCTGCTTTTCCAAAAGCCCAGCATACTCGCCAATACTCGGAAAATACCAAGGATTAAGCGCTTCAGGCTCCTCGCAGCCAATTTCTGACAAAACACTCAAAAGTGCGCGGACGATCGCCCCCACGTTCCCCTTACCCCCAAACTCAGCCACAAAACGCCCTCCCGGCTTCAGCGCTTTTGCCACACAATCGATCGCAGCATCCGGCTGTTTAATCCAGTGTAAAACCGCATTAGAAAACACAGCATCTAACGGCTCTTCTACTTGAAAACTCCTCGCATCTGCGACAGAAAAGTTAATGTGAGGATAGTTAACATTTGCCGTAGAAATCATCGACAAAGATGAATCAATCCCATACACAAAAGCCCCACTTTCAGCAATCTTTTCAGTTAACTGTCCCGTACCGCAACCTAAATCTAAAATACGTTCACCAACCTTCGGAGCCAGTAATTTCAAAAGCGATTCGCCGTATTGCCAAACAAAAGCGTGCTGTTGTTCGTAGAGATTTGTATTCCAAGAATCTTGTGTCATCATAACTACTCTAAACCTTTCATCTCTCTCTGTGTTCTCTGTGTACTCTGCGGTAAAAAAAAATCCTTATTCACAAAACCAACCAACTTATTTGTTAGCGAGTTGGGCTATCGCACGTCCCTCGATGCGGCAAACCCTAATATTTTCCAAAATCCGCGCTCCCTGCTTTTCATAAAAAGCAATTCCCGGTGCATTTGCAGTATTAACAGTCCACTCAATCCGCCCGCAATTTGTGGACTCAGCAATTTGTGCCAAAGACTTTAACAGCGCTGTGCCGACTCCCATACCGCGCATAGGAGCTTGCACAAATAAATCATCAAGCCACAGGCAAGGCTGCGCCAACAAACTTGAATAAGAAGCATAAAACATAGCAAATCCTACCGCTGTTCCCGCAACTTCAGCCAACAAAACCCGCACTAGCGGAGGCTGGCAAAACAACGTTTGCTGCAATTTATCTGCTGTTGCTGTCAACAGGTTTTTAGCTCCATCGAACTCGCTTTTTTGTGAAATAAAATCCACAATTAATTCCAAATCTTCCAGCTCGGCTTCTCTAATCCTGATATCCAAATTAGCCATTGTTTAATTCTCAATCTCGCCTATTAATCACTGTATTAAATGCCATCATAAATGTCCAATATATGTTTAACTAACCACTTATACTTTTAAAATATCAATGATTGGGGAGCTATGGAACTTCGGCATTTGCGTTATTTCATTGCAGTTGCAGAGGAACTGAATTTCACTCGCGCAGCGGAAAAACTGCATATTGCCCAACCTCCGCTGAGTCAACAAATCCAGCATTTAGAGGCAGAGTTGGGGTTTCAACTGTTTCGCCGCACCAAGCGGACGGTGCATTTAACGGCTGCGGGACAGGTTTTTTTCGAGGAAGCCGGGAAAATTCTGCAGCAAGTCGATCGAGCAATTCAACTCGGCCGCCAAACCAGTCGGGGCCAACTCGGCCAACTGACGATCGGCTTTGTGAGTTCTGCTGCACACAACGTGGTTCCAGCCATTTTGCAGGCCTTTCGCACTCGGTGTCCCGCCGTCAAGCTCGAACTGCAGGAACTGACAACCAATGAACAGTTGCAGCGGTTGCGGTTCGGGCAAATTGATATCGGCTTCGTGCGCCCTCCGGTTGAGGAAGATGGGATAAATTCTGAAATCGTTTTTCGAGAACCGCTGATCGTGGCACTGCCAGAAACGCATCCGGCGGCCGATCGCACGCATCTTGAATTACGCGAACTTTCCACGGAACCATTCATTTTATTTCCGCGTTCCCAGGCTCCGGGATTGTACGATGCGATCGTCAGTCTTTGTCAACAAGCAGGTTTTAGCCCTCGCGCAGCTCAAGAAGCAATTCAAATGCAAACCATTGTGAGTCTGGTAGCCGCCGAGATGGGAGTGGCGATCGTCCCGGCGTCGATGCAAAATTTCCAGCGCAGCGGGGTTGTTTACAAAGCGTTACCAGAATCAACCTGCATTGTGGCGATCGCTCTAATTTGGCGCAGCGATCCAACGGCGGCGGTGCAGCGGTTTTTGGAAGTCGCCAGACAAATCAGCGGATTTGAGATTTGAGATTGTAAATTTTAGATTGACTGGCAATTTGACAAACTTATCAAAACTCAAAGATTTTCTGTGCAACAACACCCGTAGAATGATTAATTGATGCTCGGAGTTCGAGCAACTACTGCCGTAAAAGTCGGCACGATGCGACCTGAACGGCTCACAATATCCCATATAAATATTAAGTACAAGAGAGCAAGGGATGGTATTGGCAACAGAAATGGGTTCGTCCCAACCGGAATCCTCTTTCGATTTATCTACTTATCTAGTCAAGCGAAAAGAGGCGATCGAGGTAGCTCTCGACAGTGCACTGCCGGTCATCTACCCAGAGAAAATTTACGAAGCAATGCGCTACTCGCTGCTAGCGGGGGGCAAGCGCCTGCGTCCGATCCTGTGTCTGGCTAGCTGCGAACTGGCCGGCGGCACTACATCTATGGCAATTCCGACAGCTTGCGCTTTGGAAATGATCCACACCATGTCGCTGATCCACGACGATTTGCCGGCAATGGACAATGACGACTACCGGCGTGGCAAACTGACGAACCACAAAGTCTACGGCGAGGATATCGCCATTTTGGCTGGCGATGGTTTGTTGACCTATGCTTTTGAATTTATCGCCACTAAAACTGAGAACGTACCCCCCCAACAGGTGTTGCAGACGATCGCCCATTTAGCGCGGGCATCGGGTGCTGCTGGACTCGTAGGCGGTCAAGTGGTTGATTTGGAATCGGAAGGAAAGACAGATGTTTCTCTGGAAACTTTGAATTACATTCACGCTCACAAAACAGGCGCGCTGTTAGAGGCCTGCGTAGTTTGTGGGGCAATTCTGGCTGGGGCTTCGGCTGCGGATTTGCAGCGGCTGTCTCGTTTCGCTCAAAATATTGGGTTGGCTTTCCAGATCATTGACGACATTCTGGATATTACTGCTACCCAAGAAGAACTGGGCAAAACTGCTGGCAAAGATGTTCAAGCAGGGAAAGTCACTTATCCGAGTTTGTGGGGAATTGAGGAGTCTCGGCGCCAAGCTTCGCAGCTTGTTGCTGATGCTAAGGCTCAATTGGCAGTGTTTGGGAGCAAAGCTCTACCGCTGCTGGCGATCGCCGATTATATTACCAGCCGCAGTAACTAGAAATACTAAACACTATGCAGGAAATTTGCAGCGGCATTTTAAACAATCATGTACTCGTGGTTGCTTTGATCGCTTGTCTGGCGGCTCAGATCATGAAGTTGCCGATCGAGTTGGTCAAAAATCGCAAGTTTAATCTTCAGTATTTGGTAACAACGGGGGGAATGCCCAGCGCTCACTCGTCTTTTGTGGGCGCTTTGGCTGCTGAAGTCGGACAAACGATGGGATGGGAAAGTCCGGACTTTGCGATCGCTGCGATCTTTGCAATTATTGTCATGTACGACGCAGCAGGCGTCCGCCAAGCAGCAGGCAAGCAAGCTCGCATCCTCAACCAAATTATTGACGAGTTTTTTGAGGAAGATCACAACCTTAATGAGGCTCGCCTGAAAGAGTTGCTGGGACACACTCCTTTTCAAGTGCTTGTCGGTTTGGGGCTGGGAATCACTATTGCTTGGATCGCAGGGCCTGCATATTAGTTAACTGTTAACTGTTAACTGTTAACTTTTAACTTTTAAGTATTAGTTGTTGACTGTTAACTGTTAACTAATCACTACTGACCGAATTCTGCTTGCAGAATATCGTCGTTGTCATCGGCGATAGTGGCGACAATAGTGATAGCACGAGAAATTTCTCCGGTCGAGATTTCGGCGATCGTCCGAGTCGATATTACCGCAACTTGATTGTCAACAATGGCAAAATGAGATTCCAAAGTAGACAGCCAATTCATTTCTAGAAGTTTCCGCATTAATTGAGCTTCATTCTTCGCAGGCAACTGCAGTACAAAAGCCCAAACAGTCAAAGTATCATCTTCGGTTTCGCCGGTGAGTTGCACGAACACTTCAACACTGCCGTACTTAAACTTCCAAAGATGTCCGCCAGCTTCACTTTGACCGACCATCACTTTTTGGTCTACAGCCATGCTGGCGATGACAGTTTCAATTTCTTCTGCATAGGTGACGGCTGTGGCTTTTTCGACCTGCTCGGAGGCGATCGCGCTTTCCCTCGATAGGCTTTCTGCGGAAGCTGTTTGTATGTTCGGCTCGCTGGTAGTCATCAGAAATATGGGTTTGAAACCCCGTCCTTTTAGGACGGCTTTACATTGAGTTAAAACATGCAGCGGGGTGGAGGGGTATGGTTGCCCCTCCGATGAGGTATGGTTGCCTCAATCTCCTTTCGGAGTAAAGTTAGCTTCGCCAATGTTTTGAGAGCTTGTTAGGCTGAAAGCACTGTCCCTGTTACCTGAGAACTGTTTAACCTTCAGCGACAGAGCAAGGAACTAGCTACGCATTCTCCCGGTGTCGTGACTCAAAAAACGTAGTCAGTTAAGACTTAGGCCCGTCAGAACGGCTTGTTAGATTTCTCCTTCAAGCCTCATGCCTTTAGGCTGAGGTTCCTGACGATTATATTTAGATGGAAAACTATTCCAATAATCAGTTTACTTGCTAAAGCTTAAAATTATGACTTTAAATAACTGGTTCCGAGGCTAGGCCTGGGAACCAGTTAATCTCGCTTGTTTGCGGAGCCAGACGCAAGTTGGACTTGCAAAGCGGTTTCAACCAGGTTCGCGATCGTTTTTAAGCCTTGGGCTTAGTCGCCGCCGGCTTCTTCTCAATGGTATTCAAGCCGTTGAGGAACATGGGTACCAATTTCTCCATAAATGCCTGCGGGTCGCGGTTCCAGGCGCGCTGAGCTACATCGACTCTAGTCATTTGCAGATCCGGGGCCAGCAGGGTTCTGGGTAAGCGTTCCATCAGGTATTGCGGGCGTTCCCACATCGGCATGGTGTTGGCAATATCCACGAGGCGGGTGACGCGGCGGAGTTCTGCCCCCAGCATGATATCCATTCCCGATTCAAAAGCTGCTTGTTCGATCGCCACATACTTGCGCTTTGCCTGTTCCACCTTCTGGCGGTGTTCCGGGCTTTTGTCGGCGATTTGGGCCAGCCAGCGGTTGCCCCAGCGGACGTGACCAGCTTCTTCGGGAAAAATCTTTTCGATTGTTTCGCGGATTTTGACGTTTTCTGCGGTTTGGGGAGCCTGTTTGAGGGCGTGGATGTGCGCTGAGAAGTATTCGCAGCCCCGCTTCTCGGTGACGTTAATCGCGGCGAGGGAAGAAATTACGAAGTCTTCGCGGTTTGTGGTGGGGTCTTGTTGTTCGCTGTCATACAACCTTTCAAATTCGTCAATGTAGGAGACTCCCGGCGGCGTTCCCACATTTTGGCCGAGGTCTACCAGCAAGTCGGTGAGCCACATAGCGTGTCGCGCTTCGTCGGAAATGTGCCGGGAGAGGTCGCGCACGAGTTCGGCTGGTTCCCCGTTTAGCTGTTCGATCACCTCGGTGAGGTCTTTGCAACTGCGCTGTTCGCTGTAGCGGTAGCGGTTGAGGGTGATCAGGTGAATTTCGCGATCGCGCACTACATTAGCTAAAATTTCGCGCGCTCCCATTGCGTTGCGAAGCTTGCGGGGATAGGCAACAGTCATGCTTTTATGTTGTTTTGTAAAGATACCTATATAAGTGTAACGCAGTTTTTCGGCTTCCTAATTCACTCCCAAGGCAGAAAGTTGTTGTGTTGCAGGCAGATTGAATTTTATACATACAATTTTTTTACTCGCAGATCGATCGACTAAAATAGTTTTGATTTGTCATTTACGCAAGCGTTCCGCGAGGCTCCCAAAGCAATCTCACGCACTCAAAACTTTTCAGGTTCCGTCGAGTCTGAAGCCTCAAGGCTAGCAGGCTCTTGTTGAAATTTGTGCATCTCCTCCACTTCCAGTCTCGCCAGCGTTGTCGCCGCATCCGCTAACTGTAAAGCCAGATTCATCCGACCAACTGGGTTTTTCTCTTTCCAAAGGTCTTTTGCCAAGAAATGCACTCGATAGCGAAACATTTTAATTGACTGTGATGGAATAACTTTAGCTGTCATGATTATAGTCTCTCTTCAACTGTAGCTAGGATGCGAAGCAGTACCCGTTCGGGTTCTAGATAGACAAATGTCAGTATGATTACTTGATCTTCATTGCTGATTGTGACATCCCAGGTGGCAGATCGCGGTTCAACCCGTTCATGCCTAACTATTACAGTATATTGTCCTGCTGCCAAGTCATCAAATCCCGCATCTGCCTCCATCAAAGCCACTGTCTCCTCGGCCAGTACCCGTCCGTCCCGATTTAGTAAAGTAATGAAGGCAATGCCATCAACTGAAGTCATTGCCATGTTATTTTGATTGCGTACCATCACAAAAATATCCGACATTATCTGCTAGTTGCTAATTGCTGCAAATTGCTAATTTACCACAACAGCAACACCGCGCAAGCAAGGCGGATAGACGGTCATCCGATTTGAGATTTGAGATTTGAGATTATGGACTTAATGGAAATAATAACAAGACTAAATTATATGCACACTCTTACTGAAGATGAATTTCATTTAGAAGCAGAGCCTTTCCTTCGGAAAATTTTTGTTCACGACAATCCGTTTAACCAACCTTTCACATCACAGGTGATAGGACGAACAATTATCTATCCTTGTGACGGTGAAAATGACCTTCTCCTGATTGACGCACTAATTAACGCAGCAGTAAATTTAGGTGATACTGGCTCCTATATCTCACTACTACCTACAGGATACCCAAGCGATCAACTCACTCACTGTTATATCTCATTATCAGAGTTTCTTGAGGGGTACTCTGGAACAGAAGAAGATAGGCTAATTGGACCGACGTTGGGTATAAATCCTTATACTTCAGACAGTGTTATTTATTCAGCCCAAGGTAAGTGGGGGCTGATGAAATCACATGAACGTTTTGGATTGCTGGGTGGATCACTAGAGTTTATCGAAGAGATTCGAGGATATGTCCCGGATTTAGACAAGCAGGTGTATGGTTTGTTTAAGCGTTTGCGAGACCTTCTGTTGGCTTGTGGTGTGAATCCCCCAGACATCACTCGAAATAAATGGTTGCCAACGTTGTTAACCCATGTGTATGGTTCTCAAGTCGCTGAAAAGTTGTTGTTGGAGGAGACAGAGCTACCCTAGAGCGCAGGTCTATCAAAGATTAGTTCAGAAGCTAATGTGGGTTAACCAAATTGAATAAGTACAGCACGGTTATGGAAGCTCACAGATCAATACACGAAGGATGCCACCGGACTGGATATAAAATTTTGAGTTCGCATAAATTATTAAAAAAGGTCGCCCTTGCAGGCGACCTTTTTTTCGATTAGACATCAACGACAAACAATGAGAATTCTCAATTGTTCAGGTTGGATTATTAACTATCTAACAGTCGTAATACAAAGCAAACTCGTAGGGGTGAGGACGCAGCCGCATTGGGTTGACTTCATTGTCGAGTTTGTAGGAAATCCAGGTTTGGATGAAGTCTTCGGTAAATACGCCGGTTTCAGTTAAGAAACTGTGGTCTTTTTCTAAAGCTTCTAAAGCGCCTTCCAAGGAACCGGGAGTTGAAGGAATCTTGCTCAATTCTTCAGGGGAAAGGTCGTAGATATCCACGTCCAAAGGTTCGCCCGGATCGATTTGATTCTTGATGCCGTCTATGCCGGCGCACAGCATGGCTGCAAATGCTAAATAGGGGTTGGATGTGGCATCGGGACAGCGGAATTCTAACCGCTTGGCTTTGGGGTTGGTTCCCGACAACGGAATCCGCACTGATGCCGATCGATTTCCTTGAGAGTAAGCTAAGTTTACAGGCGCTTCAAAACCCGGAACTAAGCGCTTGTAGGAATTGGTGGTGGGATTGGTGAGTGCCAAAAGTGCCGGTGCGTGCTTGAGAATGCCGCCGATGTAATGCAGTCCCATTTGACTGAAACCTGCATATTGATCGCCTGCAAATAGAGGTTGGCCGTCTTTCCAAATCGACTGGTGAACGTGCATCCCGGAACCGTTGTCGTTAAACAGCGGTTTGGGCATGAAGGTGATGGTTTTGCCGTATTTTTTGCCGACGTTTTTGATGACGTATTTGTAAGTCAGCAAGTAGTCGGCGGCTTTTACCAAAGTGTCAAAGCGGAAACCGAGTTCGCATTGACCGCCGGTGGCGACTTCGTGGTGGTGCTTTTCGATGGGTACGCCGCATTTTGCCATTGTCAGCAGCATTTCCGTTCTCATGTCTTGTGAGGTATCGGTTGGTGCTACTGGGAAATAACCTTCTTTGTAACGCGGTTTATAGCCGAGGTTGCCGCCTGCTTCTTCTTTGCCGGAATTCCAACGACCTTCGATCGAATCTACGTAATAGTAGCCGGAATTTTGGGTTTGGTCGAAGCGAACGTCGTCAAAAATAAAGAATTCTGCTTCCGGGCCAAAGAATGCTGTATCGCCGAGACCGGTGGAAAGCAAGTAGTCTATGGCTTTTTGGGCAATGGTGCGGGGACAGCGACTGTACGGTTCGCCGGTGCGAGGTTCTTTGATGCTGCAAATGAAGCTGATGGTCGGTTCTGCCATGAACGGGTCCATCCAAGCGGTGGTCGGATCGATGACCATCGTCATGTCTGATTCGTTGATGGCTTTCCAGCCCCTAATGCTGGAACCGTCGAAGGGTACGCCGTCTGTGAATGCGGTTTCGTCGATTTGGTCGTGGTACAGGGAAAGGTGCTGCCAGATCCCCGGCATATCGATGAATTTGAGGTCAACGATCTGGATCTTATTTTCTTGTATGTAGTTTAAGGCTTCTTGGGGTGTCTGGAACATGACTTACTCCTGATATTGGTTGTGTCTTGGCGATCGGCCGATTTCAGACTGTGTGGGCGATCGTAGGCCTTCAGTATCCACTATTTTGTATCTAGGGCTACAAAAGTTTGAAATAGGGGCCCAGTGGGGCCGGGCCGTTTGAGATTCTTGCCCTGTGGATTATTTGTCGGATGAAGATACAAGGCAAACGGCTGAATTTTACGACAGTTTGCCGCGGATAGACTACCCTTGGTGAAAATCCTATCTCAAATCTTAATCAAACGCCGATTTGTAGTAGTCTACAATAGGCGGTCTGTCTCAGATAGCAAAGTATTGATAAAGATTTTTGGGAGAGAAACTTATGCGCGATGCAGTGACGAGCCTGATTGAAAATTATGATGTTGCTGGTAGGTATTTAGACCGAGATGGTATCGATCGGTTGAAATCTTATTTTGCAACGGGCACGGCACGGGTACAGGCGGCGGCTGCGATTAACAGCAATGCTGCGGCAATTGTCAAGCAAGCTGGTATCCAGCTATTTGCTGAACAGCCAGAACTGATCCGTCCCGGTGGAAATGCCTACACGACTCGTCGCTACGCGGCTTGTCTGCGGGATATGGACTACTACTTGCGCTATGCTACTTACGCCCTGGTGGCTGGAAGTACCGACGTGCTCGACGAGCGCGTGCTGCAAGGTTTGCGCGAAACTTACAATTCTCTAAGCGTTCCCATTGGCCCGACGGTGATGGGGATTAGCATTATGAAGGAGATGGTTAAGGCTCAGGTGGAAGCTGCTGGCTTGTCTGTGGGGCCTTTTTTGGATCAGCCTTTTGATTACATGATTCGCGAATTGAGCGAACAAGATATTTAAGTCAATTTGCTAGTTCTTTTAGCAGCAAATTGCACTTGTGGCTGGCAGTTAGCAGCAGTTGGATCGATCGCTTTTTTTGGCCTCACAGCCTCCAAGCGATCTTTTTTTATGGGTTATACAATTTTAGATTAAAGATTTCAGATTAAAAATTATAGGTTAAAAATTATAGATTAAAAATTTGAATTATTGGGAATGACTGATGATTTAAGGGTTTGGAGCTTCCCTATAATTGCATTCTTGTTTGAAACGGGTGCTAAAAATCGTCAACACATCCCCAGACGAGGCATTTGTCTAGGGGATTTTTGGTTTGGCGCAGATCGATTTGTGCGGTGGTTGTTGCTTCTACTTCGCCGTTGGGGTAAAGAATGTGGATGATGTCACCGCTGACGAAGGCGAGGGGATTTTCTTGACAATTGCCAGGATTTCTGATAGGAAAGTTAATTGTTTTCATGGTCGATCGCCCTGATGGTATTTGTAGCGCTTTTAGCTGCATCTAAATCATCCGCTAGCAGCCAAAATTATTGTGTGATTTTATGAAGGTATATCTGTGATAAAACTACACAATCAAAGCGATCTCAGTCACATAAGGTGAGGTGGGGCGATCGCCCCGCGACGATCAAAAAACCAAAATAATCGCCAAAAATTAGCAGTCGGGCTTGTGCGTAAGTGCTAATCTGGTACTGTTCTTAACCCTATCCGTACAGATTAAAAACCTTGGCTAAACAGCGACTAGACACTTTATTGGTCAGCCTAGATTTGTGCAGTTCCAGACAGCAAGCTCAGGCATTGATTCGGACTGGGAAAGTCTCCATCAATCAACAGGTAGTTGACAAACCGGGCACTGAGGTTGACATTGCAGCAAAAATTCAGATTAAAGAGCGATCGCGCTATGTTTCCAGAGGCGGTGACAAATTAGCCAAAGCTTTAGAAGTTTTCGCGATTCCCGTTGCAGGCAGAATTTGTCTCGACGGTGGCATTTCCACAGGCGGTTTTACCGACTGTCTGCTGCAAGCAGGCGCCGCCCTAGTGTATGGCGTAGATGTTGGCTACGGTCAAGCAGATTGGGGCTTGCGTAACGATCCGAGGGTAATTTTGAAAGAACGCACCAATTTGCGGTACATGACTGCTACTGAGCTTTACGGCAATTCACCCCCCCCAGCCCCCCCTTGTCAAGGGGGGGAGCAAGATTCACCCCCCCCAGCCCCCCCTTGTCAAGGGGGGGAGCAAGATTTACTCCCCGCTTGTCAAGGGGGGGAGCAAGATTCGTTGCTAATAGGGGCTTATGCAGATTTGGCGGTAGTAGATGTGTCGTTTATTTCCCTGGATAAGATTTTACCGGCGCTGTGGGAATTGTTGGCACCACCGCGAGAAGCGGTGTTGCTGGTAAAACCGCAGTTTGAGGTAGGGCGCGAGAGAGTTGGGAAAAAAGGCGTAGTGCGAGACTCAGCAACTCAAGCTGATGCGATTTTTCAAGTGTGGAAGGCAGCCACAGCTTTAGGATGGCAGCAACGCGGCTTAACGTGGTCGCCTTTACTTGGCCCGGCCGGTAATATCGAGTATCTTTTATGGTTGGGGATCGATCGCGAACAAGAAACAGACCACAGGGCGATCCTCTTCGAGGGCTGCGCTAACGAAGAGGATGTTGTGAAGGAACGGATCGCACAAGTCACCAAAGCGGCGGCGCGGGAACTTGTCGATCGATTGTAGATTTTAGATTTTAGATTGATTTCCAGATGTTGATCTAATCAACTTTAAAAATCAAATTTGGAACTCCAGATTGCTATAAATTTTTAAAATTTTTGTCAATCAGACTCCTAAACTTTCACAAGAGTGAATAATTCCATGCAGTCATTTAAACAAGTCGGTTCGATTTTACTCTACGTTCTAGGTGGCATTGGGTATGTGGCGATTGTAGCTACTATTGTAGGCGTTTCAATTCTGATCAAGTGGGCAGCTCTGCTACTGGCAGACAAATTATTATATACCATTCTGATTATCGGCGATTTGTTGAGAGGCCTCGAAATTATTGAACTGTTAAATATATTGATATTTGCATTTATCGGTATGGGAGTGGGTGTGGCGACAAGGCTCCTACACCCTCAATATGGTCGAAAAATTAGTGCCGCTTTGTTGATAGTTATAGTTCCTTTAGTTTTCATGATTACGCCAGCCATCAGATATAATTCTTGGCTGGAAAAAGTAGAGGAATCGGATAATTTATTACCAGCGCAAACTGCAACATTAACTAACTCATTTTTGAATAGAAAAGTGGGATTGCCTGGTTTTATCGGTTATTACGTATATACTGGTCAGTTTCCCGTTATTCCCACGAAACAATCGGAGATGAAAGACCTGGACAGCTTTGAAAAAAAAGTTAATTCCAGATTTGTACAGTTCACAGGTATTGCTCCGACTATTGTTTCTTGGTCAATGCGGGTTTGTTTTTGGTTGATTAGAATATTTTACTTTTCTATAGCAGTAATTGCCACGATCGCGCATTTTAGAGAAGGCGTTAGAATCGCGAGACGGTAATACGATTTTAGGATCGCGAATTAAATAACTTACAATTTTAATTGTTATTGTGGGATGGGCGGGACGCCCATCCCACAAACTTGTGGAAGTTATTTAATTCTCATTCCTTAGATTTTAGATTTTAGATTAAAGAAGGGGGTATCACTGATGAGCATGGTGGTTTGGAGTTTACCTACAGTTGCATTCTTTTTTGACAGTTGTAGAAGAATAAAAGCAGTAGGGTGCGTCAGATCCTAATTCTTCAATTATCACAAATAACCCTCTCCTGACGCACCCTACTCAACTACTAGGGCAATTTTTAAGTGCCAATTTTAAACTCTTGCTGCAGGCGATCGATAATTGTATTACGCTCGATGGTAGCGAGAATTTGTTGAATTACCGTATCTTGTCCCAGGGGGCCCCAGGTGCAGCCTTTTTCTAAGTAAACTTGGGCGGCACGACCGACAGCGTAGGTTCCGTAAGCTGCTAAACTAGCTTGAGTGACAGCAACTCCGGCAAAAGTAGAAAAGCCGATGTGCGGGGCCGCTGCGGCTGCACTTTTGCCAAATCCCAACAGAAAACTGCTGCCCAATTCTCCCAAAAGTACGCCGCCAGCGCTGGAGAAAATAGTCTGCCAAAGTTTGCCGGCTTCGTAACCAGTCATGGGTAAGCCGTAAAGTCTCGATAAAGAGCGAATTAAGGCTAAATCTGCGACACTTGCTCCCATTACATCCAAGAATGCCACTGGATTTAAACCGACAGCCAAAGCTTTATATTTTGCAAATTGCCAGATTAAATCTTCGGCTTCTGTTTGTCGCAATTTGAGAACGTGACGGGCAATGTTTGCTTCGGCATCTCTAGCTTCAACTAAAGCATTTAGAGCGAGGAGCGATCGACCTTCTCTGTTAAGAATTGTCAGAATTTTATGTTTGAGTTCGTCTATCTGCGCGGGGGGCGACTCCCATTCGTTAGTTACTCTTCCGTCGGCCCATTCCACCCGCACTTGCACCGGTGCTGGTTCGGCGGCTACCATGACTATTTCTAAAGATTTGGAAGTTTTAGGCGGTGATTTTGCAGTAGATTTATCAGATGGGTTGTTTGGGCGATCGGACAAATTTTCGCTATCTGTTTCCTCTGTTACCGCAGCGGCTGCTAACTCTTCAGAATTTGCCAGCGCTTGCAAACTTTGGAAAATAGCTTTTCTGTCTAATTCTGGATACAGGTCAATTTTATTAAAAACTAAAATTACCGGTTTTTGAGCTGTTTGCAATTCGCACAGTGCTTGATATTCAGTTCGGGTAATATCGCCTGCAACGACAAACAGAATTAAGTCAGCTTGGCGAGTTACTTGTTTCGCCATTTCGCCCCGGACTTCGCCACCAACTTCATCAAGTCCGGGAGTATCGATTAATTCTACTTGCACGCCTCCTTTCCCCCCCTTGGCCAGGGGGGGTTGGGGGGATTCCTCGCTGTCAAGGAAGGATAAAGGCACACTCCAGCGCACGGAACGCGGCCACTGAGTCACGCCGTTGAGAGGGCCTGTTTGCAGAATTTTGTGACCTAAAAGCGCGTTTAATACGGCTGACTTGCCACGGCTGACTAAGCCGAAAGTAGCAATGCGGATTATGTTGTGGTCTAGTTTTTCTGAGGTGGAAGTTAAGATATCTAGCTGATATTGCAGCGCCGCTTCTAATTCTGTATTATTCGAGTTCTTTTTCCCTTGGCGCAGGTGGGAGTAGCGCGCCAGGGCTTCGCGCAAACTGGCGCGGGCAAGGGATAAGCGATTTTCTTGAAGGGAATTGTCAGCCATTGGCGATCGGCTTTTTTAAGCAGGTAGAATTGATCGTCGAATTATAAATCCTATTTCTTATTTTAATACAATTTTTCATAAATTTATAATTTTTTGGTAAAATTTCCAAAAAATATTGAACGGGCAAGATGCCCGTTCCACAATAACAAAAAATTTTTTGTGGAACAGGCATCTTGCCTGTTCTTCCACAATAACAAAATTTTTTGTGGAACAGGCATCTTGCCTGTTCTTCCACAATAACAAAATTTTTTGTGGAACAGGCATCTTGCCTGTTCTTCCACAATAACAAAAAATTTTTTGTGGAACAGGCATCTTGCCTGTTCTTCCACAATAACGGGCAAGATGCCCGTTCCACAATAACAAAAATTTTTTGTGGAAGAACAGGCATCTTGCCTGTTCTTCCACAACCAAAAAACTGTCTTGTGGAACAGGCATCTTGCCTGTTCTTCCACAACCAAAAAATTTTTTGTGGAACAGGCAAGATGCCTGTTCCTTTATTTTACTTAATTGGCCACGGACTTAACAGTTTCGGGCCCAGATACCTGAGAGGAAAGGCGACTCGCCACTTGGTTGACGAAAGATTGCAAGAAAGAAACTTGCTGATTTTGCGTAAATACGGCTTGCAAAGTTTTAGTCAAATGGTCGATATTTAAAATGCCTATTCCAGCATTTTCCCCTTCTCGACTTTGGAAATATTCAATTAAACTTAGTCCAGCTATTCTGGTAAAATATGCTGCACTAATTCCCTGCACCGCGCCTCCTGCTACGTAGGTGACAGCATTGCTTTTCAGCAGTCCAGTAATAGTTTGAGTAGACAGTTCTACTAATCCCAATTTAAACATTTGAGTTGCCAAAGTTCCGGCTACTGTCTTAGCTTGGTCTAAGGAAAACTTTTGCTGGTAGATGGCGCCGAGGTCGATTACGAGTTGGGTGCTGATAGCGGTTGTTGCTAGCAAGTCTAAAGCTGGAACCGGGTTAGTAAAGACGGCGGCGGCGGCGATGTACTGATATTGTTCGATAATGGGAATTGCCCGATCGCGCCTGACTGCATTTAATAAGGTTTTGGCCTCTAGCTTGATACTTGCAGCCTCCCGCACTGCACTCGCCCAGACCAACTGTTGCCGTTCTTCAGTTAAGATTTTAGTCAATCTTTCCGTCAGCGCGTCGAGTTGAGAGACTTGCTTTTCAATCCGTTCTTTAAATGTGCCGTCCGCTTGGTGCTGGCGCACTTTAATAGAATTGGGAGAAGCTGCGATCGCAATTATCTCTTCTGTTCCCAATATTCCTTGCATTTTCTGCTGCAAAGAGTTCAAAACCTGCGACTGCTGTTCTGGCAAATATTGGTCTTGTTTGTTCCAGACTAGCAACACGCGCTGACCTGCCGAAGCTAGCTGAGATAATGTTTTAAATTCGGAATCTGTGATGTCGCCCGCTGTCACAAACAGCACTAAATCACCGTTGATTTTGGCATCGGCATTTGTATTAGCAAACAGCGCTGCAGTTTCTTGTAAACTAAGCTTTTGCGGGTGTTGAGATGCCCAATTAGAATTTAAAACTTGAATTAAGGCAGTTTTGCCGACAGCTTTGCCGCCAGTTACGGTAATCCGCAAATCTTGTCTGTCTAATTCGGTTCTGAGCCGATCGAGCTTTGCTGTTAGATTAGCAGGATCGGCGGAGTTTTGAGCTTCTGAGGCTAGCAATTTAATTGCTGCTTCCGAAGCCGCGATCGCTTTTTCGGCTGCTTCCCGGTTCGCCAGGGGTTGCGGGAGTGCGAGTTCGAGTTTGGGGGATTGTTGTTTCCACCACCAATAACCCGCACCGGCAGCAGCCAAGCCGATGAGTGCCGTTTCGCCCATTTCTGAACCCGAATGCTGTAGAGTTTCCAGCAGCCACAGCGCTGCTGAAAGTCCTATTCCGCCTATCAAAATCGGTCGCCGCAAGTTAAGTGTCATTTTTCCCTTCCTCTGGGTATTGTCGCCAAGCTTAACCTTACCGGGCTTGGCCTCCCTCCCTATATTCCATCGTACCTCTGCGGCATCCAAACTGGCAGGCGGGCGATCCGACTTTTTGCGATCGGGATTTGCGGCCCCGGCGACAATCAACTTTTTGCACTTCTACAAACGGGGAATGAAGGACTGAAGTCCTCACTACAAACCAATAGATTTTTACATGATTTTGCAAATATAATAGTTGATTTTTTCTCTAGGTTGGTAATGCTTGAGATTGTGATTCAAAAATATCAATTATTTGTTTGGGAATTGCTCGCGGGCGCATGGTGGTAACTTCAACCCAAACCCAAAGCGCCTCTGCTTTTAACAATATTTCGTCACTTCCAGCCAAGCGAATTTCGTAGCGGCGGACAGCGCGCGGGCCGCGCATTTGTTCGATCCAAGTGGATATCTCCAATCGATCGCCCGATGCGGCAGATCGCAAATAGTCAATTTCTATCCGTCGCATTACAAAGACGCCGCCCAATTCCCGGTAGCGAGCGAGAGTAAATCCCAAATGTTCTAAATGTTCGATCGCAGCGTGTTCTAAATAATGCTGGTAAACAGCATTATTTACGTGACCGAGAGCATCCATTTCATAATGTCGCACTCTAATTTCTGTAGTAAATGGTGTCAATTTCTCACCTTTCCACTTGTTGCGGTATTTTTTAGTTCCGAGTGCGATCGCACTCTGGGTCGATACTGGCTCAGAACTGATTGCAAGTTACACTCAATAGTTGAAACGTCACTGCTTCCAGGTTAATCTTAGTCCGGGAAGCACAGACGGTCAATCGATTTTAGATTTTAGATTTTAGATTTTAGATTGACCCCACGGATAAATGCGGGGGCTTGAGGATTTTCGATTTTCGA